>NZ_JBXAQL010000001.1:0-267561 GCF_058807215.1 Sphingomonas sp. GW821-FHT12D09
GATGCCCGCGCCAGCAAGAACGTCCGCCTCGGCATCGCCCTCGAAGGCGCCGCCGGCGAAAATACCCGCGAAGGAAAGGCATCCGTCCGGGTCAAGATCGGGTTCTAACGAACCTGTAACGCGGCGCGGGTATGGAATCCCTCTTTCCCCGCGCCGCGTTTTTCGGGGCCTGTCTTCAGGCTCCAAGATGTCCACAGATTATGCCGGGGATCATCTGGACAGGAAGGGGGGCTGATCGGTACCCGGCGCCATGCCAGTTATCGCCACCATCATGAATTCCACCACCGGCCAGCCCATCCAGAAGATGACCTTCGGGCGGATGCCAAAGCCATGGGCCTCCTTCACGCTCGAAAGCGGCGAGCTGGTGTCCGCGGACCGCGTCGATGTCGGCAAGCCGGCACCGGGGAAGGTCGTAGTGCCGGTCTCGGTCTGGGTGACGCCAAAGGGCTAGTGCGCAGCCCCCGGACCGACTGCCCGGCGCGGACGCGGGGTTAGCCAGATGATCATCGCCGCGCCGACGAAGACGACAGCCGAGACCAGGAAGATGTGGCTCGTCGCCAGTGCATAGGCTTCCTTATCGACCAGCTGGGCGATTACGCTGCGCGCCTGGTCGATCGAGAAGCCCTGCGCAGTCATCGCGTTGACCGTGCCGTCGCTGTTCAGCCGAGAAACGATCTCGCTGCGCGAGGCGCGGGCGCTGTCGTCCCATGCCGTGGTCGAGATCGAGGTGGCGATCGCGCCTGCCATCGTGCGCAGGAAGGCCATCACGCCCGCCGCGGACGCCGTTTCCTGCGGCTCGACCGAACCCAGCGCCAGCGTGGTCAGCGGGATGAAGAAGAACGGCATGCCGAAGCCCTGGAGCATCTGCGGAAAGGCAAGGCTCCAGAAATCGGCCTGGCTGTTCCAGTGGACGCGCAGCAGCGAGGTGAGGCCCAGCCAGAGGATGCCGAAGCAGACCAGCGCGCGCGGATCGACCTTCGAGCTGAGCTTGGCGACGATTGGCGACATGATCACCGCCGCCACGCCGGTGAAGGCAGTGGCATAGCCGGCATAGGTCGCAGTGTAGCCCATGCTCGTCTGCAGCCATTGTGGGATGATCACCGCAGACGAGAAGAAGGTCCCGAAGGCGAAGGAAAGGGATAGCACCGACACGGTGAACCCGCGGTGGCGGAACACCCGCAGGTCGACGATCGGCTGGCTGTCGGTGGCTTCCCAGGCGACGAAGGCCACGAAGCCGATCAGCGCGATCACGCCCAGCATCACGATCGTGCCGTCGTTGAACCAGTCATGCTCGCGGCCGAGATCCAGCATGATCTGCAGCGCGGCGATCCAAAGCAGCATCAGCATCAGGCCGACCCGGTCGACGCGCAGCTTGCTCGTCGGTGTCTCGACCTTGGAGAGCAGCCGCATCGCGCCGAACGCGCAGCCGGCGGCGACGGGGATGTTGATGAAGAAGATCCAGTGCCACGACCAGGAATCACTGATCGTGCCGCCCAGGATCGGGCCCAGGATCGGCGCGACGACGGTGGTCATCGCCCATACGCCCATCGCCTGGGCGCGCTGCTGGGGTGGGAAGATGCGCATCAGCAGGGTCTGGCTGAGCGGCATCAGCGGACCGCCGCACAGCCCCTGGCCGATACGGCAGGCGACGAGCATGCTGAGCGTGGACGACAGGCCGCACAGCACCGAGAAGACGCCGAAACCGATCATCCCGAAGGTGAAGGTGCGTACCGTACCAAAGCGCCCGGCGAGCCAGCCGGTGAGCGGCACGCAAACCGCCTCCGCTACGGCATAGGACGTGATGATCCACGTCCCCTGGCTCGACGAGATGCCGAGGCTGCCGCCGATATGCGGGACCGAGACGTTGGCGATCGTGGTGTCCAGCACGACCATGAAGTTGGTGAGCGCGAGCACCACGCCCGCGAGGATCAATGGCAGCCCGGCCAGGGGCGCCATTGTCTCGGTCTTGCCGTTCATCGGGCCGGTCCTCAGTTCTTCGAGACGTCGATCTCGGCGTCCATGGAAAGGCCGATGCGTAGCGGGTGGTCGGCAAGCTCCTTCGGATCGAGCGCGACGCGGACGGGCAGGCGCTGAACCACCTTGATCCAGTTGCCGGTCGCGTTTTGCGCGGGGATCAGCGCGAAGGACGATCCGGTGCCGCCCGACAGGCCGACGACCTTGCCGTGATATTCGACCTGGCCGCCATAAAGGTCGGACTTGAGCGTCACCGGCTGGCCGACCTTGACGCTGTTGAGCTGGCCTTCCTTGAAGTTCGCATCGACATAGAGTTGGGCAACGGGGACGATCAGCATCAGCTGCGTGCCCGGCGCTACGCGCTGGCCGACCTGGACATTGCGACGGGTGATGACACCGTCGACCGGCGCGCGGATCACGGTGCGCTGAAGATCGAGCTGCGCCTGCGCTACCTTGGCTTGGGCTGCTAGCACCTCGGGTGCGGAATTGGCGGTGGCGCCGCTGATCAGCGCGTTGTTCGCCGCGAGTTCGCCGCTGGCCGCGCCCTTGGTCGAGCTCGCCTGGGCAATACCGGCACGGGCCAGTTCCAGATTGGCCTTGGCCGAGGAGAAGGCATTGGTCGCCGAGGAGAGCTCCTCACCCGACACCGCGCCATTGGGGGCGAGGCGCTGGCGCCGGGCGAGGTCCACCCGCGCCTTCTCATAGTCCGCCTCGGCGGCTGTGAGCTGGGCACGGGCTCGGGAAATATCGGCGCTGCGGGCCTGGACCTGCGCGGCGAGGGCGACGCTGGTCGCGGACGCCTGGCCGAACTGGCGGCGCGCCTTGGCGAGTTCGGCCTCGGCCTGGGCAAGCGCGATCTTCGCGTCGCTGTCGTCGAGCTGGACGAGGACATCGCCCTTCTTCACCACATGGGTGTCGGACACTGCGACGCCGGCGACCTGAGCCGCGACCATCGGAGTCACGCTGGCGGTGTCGGCGCCGACATAGGCGTTGTCGGTGCTGATATAGTGGCTGCCGACCAGCGCGTACCAGCCGCCATAGCCGACACCGGCGATAAGCACGGCACCGGCGATACCAGTGAGCAGGCGCTTGCGCAGGCTGGACTTGGCGGGAGCGGCCTCGGCTTCGGCGTTCGCGATGTGGAGAGTGGGTTCGGCGTCAGCCATGGGTCGAGTCCTTGGTTGCGGCGGCAGCCGCAGAGTTGGTGGAAAAGCCTCCGCCGAGCGCGCGGACCAGCTGGACGTCGAGCGTGAAGGCCCGCGCCTGGAGGTCGGCAACGATCTGGCGGTTGAGGAGCACGCTCTGTTCGGCGCTCAGCACATTGAGGAAGGTCGACAGGCCGCCCTCATAGCGCTGGCGGGCGATCGAATAGGCGGCTTCGGAATCGGCGAGCGCCTGGCGGCTCTCGGCAAGACGGGTGACGAGCGCTTGTCTGCTGGTCACGGCATCGGCGACTTCGCGAAAGGCAGTGGTGACGGTGGCGTCATAGGTCGCGACCGCCTCGTCATAGCCGGCGCGTGCGCCCTTGTACTGGCCGGCAAGCGCGCCGCCGCGGAAGATCGGCAGGCTCACCGCCGGGCCGACCGAGCCATAGGTCGATCCGCCCTTGAACAGGTTGTCGAGGCCGAAGGCCTGGAAGCCGATCAGCGCGCTGATGTTGACCGAGGGGTAGAAGTCGGCGCGCGCCACCTTGATGCGGCTCGCGGCGGCCTCGACCCGGGCGCGGGCAGCGGCGATGTCGGGGCGGCGACCGATCAGGTCGGTGGTGACGCCGGCCGGAATCCCGTGCGCCTCGGTGGGGCCAGCGGGTAGGGTGATGGTCAGGCCGCGATCGGGACCCTTGCCGAGCAGCGCCGCGATGCGGTTGCGGGTGAGGCCGATCGCCTCGTCCGTGGCGGCGAGATCTGCGCGCGCTGCCGGCACGGCGGCAGCGGCCTGCTTCAGTTCGGCCTGGGTATCCAAGCCGTTGGCGACGCGGTCGCCGACCAGCTTCTGCGTCTGGGTGCGCAGCGCGAGCGCGCGGACTTGCACGGTGCGCTCGGCGGCGAGACGGGCAAGATCGGCATAGGCGCTGGCGATGTTGGTCGAAAGCACGAGGCGCGACTGCTCGAGTTCGATCCGCGCGGCCTCGGCATCCGAAGTGGCGGCGGCGAGCGAAGCGCGGTTCTTGCCCCACAGGTCGAGGTCGAAGCTCAGATTCGCGGCGACCTGGCCGCTGTCGTTCCAGCCCCTGGGCACGAAGGCGGCAGGGATGCCGTTATTGTAGCTCTGCTTGCCTTCGGTCGCGCCTGCCTGCACGCCCACCGAGGGGAGCAGCGCGGCGCCGGCCTGCTGGGCATAGCCCTGGGCCGAACGGAGGCGTGCGGCAGCAGCGGCGAGATCGGGCGAGTCGGCCAGGCCCTCGGCGATCAAGGTGCTGAGCTGCGCGTCGCCATAGCCGCTCCACCAGTCGGTAGCGGGCCAGCTCGCAGCGTCGGCGCGAGCGCCGAGCGACTGGTCGGCGGCATAGCTCGTCGCGGCGCGCACTTCGGGGCGGCTGCCTAGCTGCGGCACCGGCGCGCAGGCGGATAGAAGGGCGGTCCCGGCAGTGGCGGTAAGCAGCAGCGGGCGGAGAAAAAAGCGTGTCATGATTTAAATACCGTACTGTCTGGTACGGCGATCAAATGGGCGTGACCTGCATCTTGTCAAGCTGAAATCGTACCCTATAGTACGGTTATGGAAAAAATATTGGAGAAGGCGCCCGGCAAGCGCGAGGCGCGAAAGGAGGAACGGCGCGAGGCGATCCTGGCCATCGCCCGGCGCGTATTCCTTGATCAGGGCTATTCGGGCGCTTCGATGTCGGCGATCTCTGTTGAGCTGGGCGGCTCCAAGGGTACTTTGTGGAGCTATTTCCCTTCAAAGGAAGATCTGTTCGCTGCGGTGCTGGACGACGCTACCAAGGAATATCGCCAGCAACTCACCGACCTGCTCAAGCCCGGCGAGGACGTGCGCGCGACCGTGCTGCAATTCTGTCGCAGCTTCATCACCAAGATCACTTCGCCTGACGGGTTGCGCCTCCACCGGCTGGTGGCCGCGGAGATCAGCCGCTTTCCCGAGGTCGGCGCGATCTTCTACCGCCGCGCGCCGCTGCCCACGCAACAGCTGCTGACGACTTTCCTGGCGGGGGAGATGGAAGCGGGGACGCTGCGCCGCGATGATCCCCTGTCCGCTGCGCGGGCTCTCACTGGCCTGTGCATCGGTGTGCAGCAGCGCATGATGTGGGGACAGGAGATAACGGCGGAGGACCGCGATCTGGAGGCACGGCAGGCGGCTGATGTGTTCCTACGGGCCTTCGCGCCCGATCCGGAGCCCTAGTCAGTCCTGCGGCAGCGCGAACTTGCGGCAATGTTCCAGATAGCCTGCCTCGTGTGTCCCGGCGAGATCGACGATGCTGCGCCATAGCCAGGAGGGCGCGTCCAGCTCTCCTTTGCGGCGCGCGAGCAATGTCCGGCGCCAGTCCAAGCGTTGTTCGTCGGTCATCTGACGCGCATGTGCCACGCCCACCACAAAGGCCAGATAGGCAGCCGCGGCTACCGCTTCCTTGCGCGTGAACTGCTCGACTTCGATCTTGAGATCCTGGGGAGCGAGCTCGCGCATTACCACTGGCTTGTCGAGCAGCCGCGCCGCAATCATCCGTTCGCCGAGGTTCGGTGCCAGCGCCCTGGCGCCTTCCAGAACACATTGCGCGCGGCCTCGCGGCATCGCTGCGCCTTTCGCCACGGGTACCACCGACGGTCCTGCTTCCTTGATATCGACCAGCGCTAGATATTCCTTGTCGGAATCCTTCGCCGTAGCGCCCAACAACACTGCGTAGCGCAGCCTGCCGAGCGAACTGCAGCCCTTGCGCCAATAGGCGGCATCGACAACACGCAGGCGGCCCTTGCGCCCGAGACCGGCGAGTTCCATCGCGCGGGTCGCGATCTTCGGTTCCTCGAACAGGGCGTCGATGGCGGCCCGCTCATCGCGATCAAGCTTCCAGAATCGCTTGCCAATCGGGATGTTGGGCTCGACGTCCTGAATCCGCTCCTTGGCGAGATGACGCCATCGCCGGCCGGTTGCCATCCTGCGAACGGACCGCACCACATCGGGCTCCGCCGGATCATCGGACAGATCCGGCGTCATCGCACGCGCATAGCCATCAATCATCGCTTCGACCATGCGCGCCGTCGTGACTCCGGGCAGGTCGGAGCTTCGGGCCGCCGTCTCCAGCGAAAGGCCGAGCCGGATGAGGTCATGCGCGGGATTGCCGATCACTGTCTGATCGAGATCGCGTATCTGGATGTCGAGCTTGTGATCCGAGTCTGCCAGAGGGCCCAGATTACCGAGGTGGCAATCGCCGCAGATCCAGATGGCGGGGCCGTGCGGGATGTCATCCCAGACGGGCGATGCTTGCAACCATTCGTAGAATTTGGCGGTGTTGCCGCGGACGTAGGCGTGGACCGAGCGCGCCATTTTCAGCGCGCGCCGCTGGTCCAGCAGCTTTTTCCTTTCGGCGGGGACGCTCAACCTGGATTCCAGGAGAGGCAGCAAGGCTTGTAGAACATGTCCATTGCCGCGCTAACCAGTCGTGCGGTGACGATGTTCCGGCGCGCATGGCAATCGCCGCTGGCCGTCAGCTTTCGCTCGCCTCGCCGGTCAGCGGAATGCGCACGGTGAAGCGGCTTCCCTGGCCGGGGCCATCGCTGGCGACTTCGATGCTGCCCTGGTGCAGATCGACGAGCTGCCGGACGAGCGCCAGGCCAATGCCGAGCCCGCCTGCCGGTTGGTTGGGCTCGCCATCGACCTGGATGAAGATCTCGAAGATGCCGGCTTGCTTCGCAAGCGGGATTCCCACGCCATTGTCCTGCACCGCGATCTCGACATGCTCGCCCACTTGGCTCGCGCTGAGCGTGATGACGCCGCCGGGCGGGGTATAGCGCGCGGCATTGTTGAGCAGGTTCGCGACGATCTGGGACATGCGGGTATGGTCCGCCTCGAGCCAGACCGGCTCGTCGGGCACGTCCATCGTGAAGCTGTGGTCGGACGCGTCGATATTGGCCTGGCTCGCCTCTACCGCCGAACGCAGGATGGTCTCCAAATCGATCCGCTCCTTCTGGAGCGAGATCTTGCCTTCGCTGATCCGTGAGGCGTCGAGCAGATCGTCGACGAGACGTCGCAGATGCGCCAGCTGCCGCTCCATCCGTTCGCGGATATAGGGGGCCTGGTCGGTATCGGCGCGCTTCTTCAGCAGGTGCATGCCGGCATGGAGCGCGGCAACCGGGTTGCGCAATTCATGCGCGAGGATGGCGATGAACACGTCCTTGCGGCGATCCGCGGCCTTGAGTGCGCGCGCCGCCGCTTCCAACTCGTCGCGCTGGTCGGCGAGGAGCTGGCGCTGGCGGTACAGGTCGAAGAACACCTCGGCCTTGCTGCGCAGGATATCGGCCTCGATCGGCTTCTGGATGAAGTCGACCGCGCCAGCCTCATAGCCGCGGAAGCGGCGTTGCGCGTCAGCGGTGCCGGCGGTCACGAAGATGATCGGGATGTGCCGCGTGCGCTCGTTGCCGCGCATGAATTCGGCGAGCTCGAACCCGTTCATTCCCGGCATCTGTACATCGAGCAGCGCGAGCGCAACTTCGTGGCCGAGCAGCAGCTCCAGCGCCTCGTCGCCCGAGCGCGCCCTGAGGATCTCGAGATCCTCGCGCTTCAGCAGCGCTTCGAGCGACAGGAGGTTCTCCTCCAGATCGTCGACCAGCAGAAATTTTACCGGCTGGCTTGCGCTGGTCATGCGTCGATATCTTTCGTGAGGAACTCGGTGATCGCATCCAGCGTCAGGACGCGCGCCGAAGGGCAGGCCTCGATCGCCGCCAATGGCATGGCATCGGCATAGGCTGTTTCGGGCTCTTCGATAAGGGCAATGCCGCCGGCATCGCAAATCGCCTTCAGACCCGCGGCGCCATCGGCGTTCGCGCCGGTGAGGACGATGCCGACCAGCGCGTCGCCAAAGGCATCGGCCGCGCTTTCGAACAATACGTCGATCGAGGGGCGCGAATGGAGGACGAGCTCATCCGTCGACAGCGAGAGGTT
Organism: Sphingomonas sp. GW821-FHT12D09; assembly: GCF_058807215.1. Taxonomy (NCBI): domain Bacteria; kingdom Pseudomonadati; phylum Pseudomonadota; class Alphaproteobacteria; order Sphingomonadales; family Sphingomonadaceae; genus Sphingomonas; species Sphingomonas sp. GW821-FHT12D09. The sequence goes on from NZ_JBXAQL010000001.1 coordinate 8,080, forward strand.
CCCGTCGGTTTCGACGAGCAGGTGATAGTCCGGCGGGGCGAAATAGATGACGCCGGGAAGTGCGGGTTCCTTGTCCTCCGCCTCGCGCACCGCCATCCGGCACTTGGGCTGGAAGAGCGGCGCCAGGATATTGCTCCGGTCGGCGGGGATATGGACGACGATCAGGATGGGGAGGGGGTAATCGGCAGGAAGCTCGGGCAGGATGAGCGACAGCGCCTGGATCGCCCCGGCGGACGCGCCGATCACCACTGCGCGCGGCGGTACCCGGCTCATCCTTCGCGCCTCTGGTAGATCTTCTCGGCCCGGACGAAGTCCGCGAAGCTCTCGGCATGGCTCGAGAAGCGCAGATTCTCCTTGGAGCCGAGCCCCAGGAAGCCGCTGCGCACCAGCGAATCCCGGAACAGCCCGATCGCGCGGTCCTGCAGTTCGCGATTGAAGTAGATCAGCACGTTGCGGCACGAGATCAGGTGCATCTCGGCGAAGACAGCGTCGGTCACCAGGCTGTGGTCGGAGAAGACGACGCGTTCCCTCAGGCTCTTGTCGAACACCGCGCCGCCATAGGCAGTGGTGTAATAGTCGGAGAGCGACGACTTGCCGCCGGAGAGGCGGTGGTTCTCGGTGAAGGTCTTGATCCGGTCGAGCGCATAGATGCCGCGCGAGGCCGTCTCCAGCGCTTCCTGGCTGATGTCGGTCGCATAGAAGATCGTCCGATCCTCCAGCCCCTCCTCGCGGAACAAGATGGCGAGCGAATAGAGCTCCTCGCCGCCGCTGCACCCGGCGATCCAGATCTTCAGCGAGGGATAGGTGCGCAGGTGCGGGACAACCTTCTCGCGGATCGCGCGGAAATAGCTGGGGTCGCGAAACATCTCGCTGACCTGCACGGTGAGATAGGCGAGCAGCTTCGGCAGCATCGCCTCGTCATGGAGCAGTGCTTCCTGCATCGCGGAGATGTTGGGGAAGCCGAGCTGCTGGCGCGCCTGCCGCAGGCGCCTGCGGATAGAGGCCTGGGCATAATCGCGAAAGTCGTAATGATAGCGCCGGAAGAGCGCCTCCAGCAGCAGCCGGACCTCGATATCCTCGATGATGTCGGACAAATGCTGGATCCTAACGCGGCATCCAGACCCGGACGAGCGAAAGCAGCCTGTCCACGTCCAGAGGCTTGGCCATATAATCGTTGGCGCCCGCTTCGATGCAGCGTTCCTGATCGTCGGGCATCGCCTTGGCGGTCAGGGTGATTACCGGCAGCGTCTTCCAGCGCCCATCCTTGCGGATCTCGCGGGTTGCGGTCAGGCCGTCCATCACCGGCATCATCACGTCCATCAGCACGAGGTCGATCGCGGTGGCGCTATCGGCGCTGGATTTCTCCAGCATGTCCAGCGCCTCCTTGCCGTTGCGGGCGATCTCGACCACGGCGCCGCGCGGCTCGAGGATGTTGGTCAGCGAATAGACGTTCCGGACATCGTCCTCGACCACCAGGATGCGCCGACCCTCCAGGATGGCGTCGCGGTTGCGCGCCGTCTGGATCATCTTCTGGTGCTCGGGCGGCAGGTCGGTGACGACCTGGTGCAGGAACAGGGTGACTTCGTCGAGCAGCCGCTCGGGCGAGCGCGCGCCCTTGACGATGATCGAGTCCGAATAGCGCCGCAGCCGCTGCTCGTCGTCGGGGGACAGGTCGTGGCCGGTATAGACGATCACAGGCGGGAAGCTGTGCGCGCCGCCTTCATGCAGCGTCTCGAGCAAAGTGAAGCCCGAGGAATCGGGCAGCGTCAGGTCGAGCACCATGCAGTCGAACGTCTCGGTCTTGAGCAGCTCGAGGCATTCGGCGGCGGTGCCGACGCCGACCGTCTCGACTTCGCCCGAAGCGAGCAGCTTGGCGACGGCGTCGCGCTGTACCGCATCGTCCTCGACGATCAGCACGCGCCGCGCATTGGTCGAGAGCTTGGCCGCCAGCGCCTCCAGCACGCCCGAGAGTTCCTCGCGCTTCACCGGCTTCACCAGATAACCGATCGCGCCGAGCGAAAGTGCGGTGGCGCTATGGTCGGCGGCCGAGACGACATGGACCGGGATGTGCCGCGTCTGGATGTCGCGCTTGAGCCGGTCGAGCACGGCGAGGCCGGACTGGTCGGGCAGGCCGACGTCGAGCACGACGGCGCTCGGCTTGAACCGGCGGGCGAGGTCGAGTGCTTCCTCCGCGGTGCCCGCGATCAGGCACTGGAAGCCCATCTCGTGCGCCAGGTCGCGCACGATGCCGGCGAAATTGCTGTCGTCCTCGACGACGAGCAGGACGCGCTCGCCGGTGGTCAGCTTGTCGCGGTCGTCCGAGACCTTTCGCGCCGGGCGGGGCGTGCCGAGGCGCTTGGCCGGCACGGGCAGCGGTGCCGGCGCGGCACTGCTCGGTGCCGGCTCCTCGCGCGCGGCGACGAGCGCCGGGTCGTAGACTAGGGGGATCGTCAGCGTGAAGCGGCTGCCCTTGCCGGGGGTGCTCTCCAGCACGATGCCGCCACCGAGCAGGCGAGCAAGCTCGCGCGAGATGGACAGGCCTAGGCCCGTGCCGCCATATTTGCGGCTGATCGTCCCGTCCGCCTGGCGGAAGGCGTCGAAGATCTCGCGCTGCTGCTCCTCGGCGATGCCGATGCCGGAATCGATGACGGTGAGCGCGAGCCGGTCCGCGCCGGCCGGCGCGATCTCGAAGCGGACGCCGCCTTCCTCAGTGAACTTGAAGGCGTTGGACAGCAGGTTCTTGAGGATCTGGTCGAGCCGCTGGCGATCGGTGTCGATCGTCTCGGGCAGGTCGTCGGCAAGAACGATGTCGAAGTCCAGGCCACGCTCGCCGGCGATCGGCTCGAACAGCTGGCGCATGTCGGAAACGATGCGCTCCAGCCCGACCGCTTCGGGCCGCACCTGGACATGGCCCGCCTCGATCTTGGAGAGGTCGAGGATGTCGTTGATCAGCTGGAGCAGGTCGTTACCCGAGGACTGGATGGTCTGGGCATATTTGATCTGCTCGTCGCTCAGCGCGCCGTTCGGATTGTCGGCAAGCAGCTTGGACAGGATGAGCAGCGAATTGAGCGGCGTCCTCAGCTCATGCGACATGTTGGCGAGGAAGTCGGACTTGTAGCGACTCGCCTGTTCGAGCTCGCGCGCCTTCAGCTCGACCGAGGCGTTGGACTTGGTGAGGTCGTCGCGCTGCGCCTCCAGCTGCTGGGCCTGTTCCTCGAGCTGGGCATTGGTCTGCTCCATCTCGACTTGCTGCTGCTCGAGCCGGACCTGCTGCTCCTTGAGCGCATTGCCCTGCTCCTCCAGCTCCTCGTTCGAGACGCGCAGTTCCTCGCTCTGGACCTGCAGCTCTTCCGATTGGCGCTGCGTTTCCTCGAGCAGATTCTGCAGGTCGGTGCGGAAGCGCGCCGAACGCAGCGCCACGCCGATCGAGCCGGCGGCCTGTTCCAGGAAGGTCATCACGTCCGGGCCGATCGGCTGAAGGAAGCCAAGCTCGATCACGCCTTGAGCCGTGTCGTCGGCGATCGCCGGCGCGATGGTCAAATGGCGCGGCTTGTCCTGGCCCAGTGCCGAGCCGATGATGAGATAGCCGTCTGGAATGTCGCTCAGCACCGTAGCTTCGCGATCGGCGGCGACTTGCCCTAGCAGACCTTCTTTCAGCGAGAAGCGATCTGGGATCTTGGCGTCGCCCGGGACGCCTAATGCTGCGACGCGGCGGAAATGCCCGCCATCGCCGGCGAACAGCGCGCCGCCCTGCGCGCCGAGGAACTTGGTCAGGAAGCCGAGGATACTTTCGCCCAGCTCCTTGTCCGATTGCTCGCCGAGCATCGCGGTGGAAAGTCGTGCCTGGCCTGATTCCAGCCATTGCTGGCGCTCGCGTGCAGCGTTGGCACGGCGCAAGAGCAGGCCGACAATGAGAGTGAGCGTGACGCCGAGCAATGCGCTCAGGATGCCGGTGACCCAGGCTGTCTTGTACGCGCCCTCCATTTCGTCGCGGCGCTCCTGGCGCAGGCGCGCCTCTTCCTGCTGCATCAGGTCGAGCTGGGTGCGGATCGCGTCCATCTCTGCCTTGCCGCGGTCGCTGTTGACGATCTCGAGCGCGGCGGTCGCGCCGCCGCCACGGCGCAGATCGACGGTCTGCTTGAGTTCGGAGAGCTTCGCGTCGCTATGGCGGCGCAGCGTGACCAGCCGAGCCTGCTGCGAGCCATTGTCGCCGGTCAGCTTGCCGATATCGTCGAGCTTGCGGCCGACGCGTGCCACGGCGTCATTATACGGGCCGAGATACTGCTCGCGACCGGTGAGGAGGAAGCCGCGCTGGCCGGTCTCGGCGTCCTGTACGGTCGAAAGCAGTTCGTCGAGCGCGACGATCACGTCGTGCGAGTGCTGGATCCTGAGGGAGTCCGTGCGCAGGACATTGATGTTCTGGTACGCAACGGCACCGCTTATCACGAAGAAGAGGATGACGAGCGCAAGGCCAAGGCCGGCGCCAAGGTTCATGCCTGAGCGGGGGGCGCCTGCGTCACGTGCGTTCGATACTGTCATCAGTGCCCATCTTCCAGATTTTCGCTCGGGCACGGCTATCGGCGATTCACCAGCCAAATCAAGCTTATCCGAACCGTTCGAAGGATCTTCGACGGTCCGATGATCGCTTCCTGCCCCGGGCGTCGCCGAATGAACCCGATTTGGGGGCGCGCACTGGTAAATCCGCGCGGTCTTCCCATATCCCGCTTATCGCATCGTTTCGGTCACGAGCAGGGTGCGGCTGAGAGATGCGTGCGCTCCCGCTCTGACGGGGGAGCCCTGCGTGCTTCTATCATCCCAAAGCCATTCTGCGCCCGTTCTCCGTCTGGCGCCACGCGTGCCCGTGGAGCGTCTTCGGCGCGTCCTTTCGCTTTTTCCTTCTGAGATGTCGGAACTGCGCCAACCGCGCGAGGCTCTCCCTTGTCCCGCGCTCTGAACGTCGATGCCACCGTCGCCGATGTGATGGCGGTAGCGGCGAAGCACGGCGCGGCGATCAGCGCGATCGAGCCGCTTCTGCCGCGCGGGACGCGCGTCGTGTTCATGAACGCTGCCGATACGGTGCTCGTAGCGCGCGCCTATGGCTCCCGCGTTCTCACTGGCGCGGTTACGCGCGAGCCATGGCAACAGCAGCGGATCAACTGAGCCTTTGCCGTCGTCGACTCCAAGCAAGGAAACGTCATGCAACCGAGATTCGATCCAGAGGTCCGACCGGTCGCCGAGGACCCGGCGGAGGCGATGGCCACCTATGGCATCCAGCGCATCCCAGTCGATTACTTCCACTGGCACGGCTTCCGCTACAGCGCGCTCAACGATGCGATCGCGGCGGCTAGGCGTGCGCAACGCGTGGGCGTCGCCGATGGCTAATCTGCTTCATGCGCTGTTCGGCACGCACCTTCCGGATCCGGCGCATACTCGCTGGGTGCAGGGCCATTTCGCCAGTGTCTGCATCCGGTGCCGGCGCGACATGGTGCAGATACCAGGCCTGCCATGGCGTGCGGGCAAGGCCGACTAGTAAAGACGATCAGGCTGGCCCGCCGGCGCCTGCTGTCACCCATCTCGCAAAGGAATTTTCGATGAAGCCCACCGCCAGCATGTGCCATGCGCAGGAAGCGCGGCAGCATCTTCTCGCCGAGAATGCCGTGCTGCCCAATGTGAAGCAAATCGCAACGCTGGCTGCTTTTGCCTGGGCCAAGGAGGGGATTCTGGCTGAAAAGCGAGAAGCTCGAGTGTTGCACCAGAGAACGGCGCCCGGCGGGGAGGATCGCGGTTTCAGCGAAAACCCCGATCGCGGTCATGCCGAGGCGGCGGCGCACGCATAGGCGGACCCTCCATCTACGCGGCCGTATTGATTATTGCGGCGGCGTACCCATATCCGACTCGCTATCGTCGCCTGCGACGGAAACCGACGCTTCCGGGCCGACTCTTCCCTTTCACGCTTCCTGGCTCCGTGTGCACCTGCGCGCGGACACTTCCATGTTCGCGAAAGGAACATCCCATGCCGATCGGCACAGTCAAATTCTTCAATATCGACAAGGGCTATGGCTTTATTTCTCCCGAAGGCGGGGGCAATGACAGCTTCGTCCACATCAGCGCGGTCGAGCGCGCCGGCATGACGACGCTGCAGGCCGATCAGCGTATCTCCTATGAGATCGAGAACGACCAGCGCGGCAAGTCGTCGGCGGTGAACCTTCAGGCTGCCTGAGCCAGGCGCCATATCGCGGGGAGGATGCGGCGAAATCGCATCCTCCTCGTTATAGGTACTCGCTTCCAGGGTGAATGCCGCCCTATAAGACCTCGACACTTCCCGGAGCTTCTGACGACATGACAGCCTATCGTGCGCCCGATTTCAACGAGCGTATCGCTCTTTCGCGCCAGACCAAGCAGAAGGCGCTCGAGCGCCTCCGCGCCAAGCCCGCGCCAAGCGAAGCCGAACTGGCCGAAGCCAAGGCAGCGCGGTTGAAGCGCGAAGAGGAGCAGGCAGCCGAGCGCGCCCAGCGTGCCGCGGAGCAGAAGAACGCGCGCGCCGAGGAGCGCAAGCTGGCGGCCGAAGCCGCAGCCCGCGCCGCCGAGGCGGCCAACGTCCCCGAAAAGACCGAGGCTGAGAAGAAGGCCGAGCGCGACGCGCGTTACGCCGCGCGCAAGAGCCGCAAATAACCGCTATTTGGTGGCGATCTCGTTGGTTTCGGCGCGGAACTGCTCGCGGACGAATGTCTTGGCGGCGGTCTGGGTCTTGAACACGTCTTCCAGTACTTCGCTCGTGACGATCGGATAGCTCTGCGAATTGTAGCGCGTCGTGCGCACGGTCACGCGGAACACGCCCTCCTCATCCTTGGAGACGAGATAGGGACGGAGGGGGACTCTGGACATTGCGATACTCCTGGAAGGGATGGGATTGGTGAGGGTTAGAAGCCGCCCGCCGGCGCCATCTCGGGCGTGGCTGGCGAGGTGTCAGTGAATTCCACGATGGCGACTTCGGTGGTGAGCAGCAGGCCCGCTACCGAAGCGGCATCCTGCAGCCCCGATCGCACGACGAGCGCGGGGTCGATCACCCCGGCCTGAACCAGATTCTCGTAGCGCCCGGCCTGGGCGTTGAAGCCGATATCCTCGTCACCGCCGTCAAGCAGCCTGCTCGCGACCACGCCGCCGTCCAGGCCGGCATTCTCGACGATCTGGCGCAGCGGCGCCGAGAGCGCCTTGCGGATGATGTCGATGCCGCGGCTCTGGCCGTCATTGGCGCCGCGCATGCCCTCGAGCCGGCGGGAAGCATAAAGCAGCGCGGTGCCGCCTCCGGGCAGGATGCCTTCCTCCGCCGCCGCGCGCGTCGCGTGGAGCGCGTCGTCGAGCCGGTCCTTGCGCTCGCGCATCTCGACTTCAGTCGAGGCGCCGACGCGGATGACCGCGACACCGCCAGCCAGCTTGCTCATCCGATCCTGGAGCTGCTGCTGGTCATGCTCGCTGTCGCTAAGGTCTATTTGCGCCTTGAGTGTCGCCACCCGCGCGGCGATCGCCGCTGCATCGCCCGCACCATCGACGATCAGCGTGTCGTTCCGGTCGATCGTCACCCGCCGGGCGCTGCCGAGCATGTCGAGCGTCACGCCCTCCAGCCGCATGCCGAGATCGGGCGATACGACCACACCCCCGGTGAGGATCGCGATATCCTCAAGCATCGCCTTTCGGTGATCGCCGAAGCCCGGCGCCTTGACCGCCGCGATCTTCAAGCTGCCGCGCAGCCGGTTGACGACGAGCGTGGCAAGCGCCTCGCCCTCCACCTCTTCGGCGACGATCAGCATGGGGCGGCCCGATTGCGCAACTGCCTCCAGGAGCGGAAGCAATGCGCGCAGGTCCGACAATTTCTTCTCGTGGATCAGGACGTACGGATCCTGCAGTTCTGCCGTCATCCGGGCTTCGTCTGTGACGAAATAGGGGCTGAGATAACCGCGCTCGAACTGCATGCCATCGACGATATCGAGCTCGAAGTCGGTGCCGCGCGCGTCTTCGACCGAGATCACACCTTCCTTGCCAACCTTCTCCATGGCCGCGGCAATCATGTTGCCGATCTCTGCATCGCCATTGGCGGCGAGGATCCCGACCTGTGCGATCTCCTCGGTACCGGATACCGGCCGCGCCCGCGCCTTCAGCGCCTCCACCACATGGGCCACGGCGATATCGATGCCGCGCTTGAGCTCCACGGGGCTAACCCCGGCCGAGATCGATTTCATCCCCTCGCGGGCGATCGCCTGGGCGAGCACCGTGGCGGTGGTGGTGCCGTCGCCAGCATGGTCCTGCGTCCGCGATGCTACGCTGCGCACCATCTGGGCGCCCATATTCTCGTAGCGATCCCTAAGCTCGATCGCCTTGGCGACGGTGACGCCGTCCTTGGTGATGTGCGGCGCGCCATAGCCCTTGTCGAGGACGACGTTGCGCCCCTTCGGCCCCAGCGTCATGCGCACCGCATTGGCGAGCTTGTCGACGCCGCGCATGATGCCGTCTCGCGCGTCGCGCGAGAACTGGATGTCCTTGACTGTCATGGATCGGCCGTTTCGGTCGCTGGGTCGCGACGGAGTGTCGCTTTCACAACCGGAGGCCAGCGCCGCCACATGCGAATTGGCCAGCCGCGAAGCGGCCTGCCGATGAATAGCATGTGGGCTTTGCAGGGGTACATGGCAAGGGCGGCAGGCCTCCAACGGCCCTGTTCCTCGCAAATCTTCGCGGGCGATTGCGCTGGTGCGGGCCGCTACAACGGCCTAGGCCCGGAATGCTGCTCCAATCCGGGTCAGAGCGTTGGCCCTCGGGCTCGAACGTCAAGGAGGAGCAAGCCGATGGCCAAGGGTCAGCAAAAGGGCAACAAGGAAGCCCGCAAGCCAAAAAAGGCCGGACCGCCGAAGCAGAACGCGGCCAACCAGTCGACCAAGGAATCGCCGGTTCCCAATCTGGTGAAGCGCGTCTGACCCGACGGCGCGGCGGGCTCGCTCCGTCGCGCTTGACCTTCAGGCGCTCGCGCGAAAGCTGCTCGTCAGGCGCTGATCGGAGACCCCCGCGGGAGACGAGTCCGTGCCGACAGCCAGGTGGACATCGCCTGTGGTCTGTTCGCCGAAGTATCGCTCGACAACCGAACAGCGCACTATTTCGCCGGCCAGGCCGGCCACAATCGCCTCCAGCCCAGCGTCGAGATCATTCTCACGCCCGCACATGAAGATATCGACGCAGGCGGTGCCATATTCGGGCCAGGTGTGGATCGAGATATGCGATTCCGCGAGCAGGGCCACGCCGGTCACGCCCTGACCGGGTCCGAAACTGTGGAGCCGAACCTCGAGCAGTGTCGCCCCCGCGGCCGCCGCAGCTGCGACCAGGCATGCTTCGACGTAAACCGAGTCCGTGAGCCGCGTGGCGCTGCGGAGATCCGCGATGAGATGGTGTCCGGTCACAACAGGCTTTCATGGGCGTGATCGAGCAGCGCCATCGCGTGTTCGGCTGCACGTACGCCGTGATAATGGGCTTCCTCGAACAGCGACAGGCCGCTCAGGTCCGAATGGGCGAGAAATAACGGCGGCTCGGGCAGCAGCGCCTCGGCGCGCCAGAGGAAGCCCGGCGTCGGGCGGATCATCGCATGACCCCAGCGCCACAGCTCGATGCCACGAATCGCGTCGTCCAGCTCGGGATGCATCGCCAGCAGGTCGTCGCGCACCATGCGCTTCCAGTCATCGGCCGAGCGCTCGATGAGCAGCCGGCGCGCGACCACCGGCTCCATATCCGACAGCGGCAGGTACCAGGTGAGCACCGTACCTGCAGCGATCGCATCGGGGCCCTGGTGCGTCGCGACGACATAGCCGAGCGAATTGCTCGTGCTCGACACATTGTCCCAGGCGAGCGGAACGCCGCGGCCCTGCGGCAGGCGGTCCAGCGTGATGTTGGCGATCAGCCAGGGCGCATAGCTGAACTCCTTCGCGCTGCCGATCGCGGGACATACCCGCGCCGCGACAAAATGCGGCATCGCCAGGATCGCGGCGCGCGCGCGGGTGCGGACGGTCTGGTTCGCGGCGACGTCGAAGCTGTCGACGAGCACGCTTTCCCCCTCACGCGAGACGCGGTGGACGATGTGGCCGGGGGCGATGCGATCCGGGAAGAAGCCGGCGAGGCCGCGAACCAGGCGCCCATTGCCCTCTGGCCAGGTCAGCTCATTCTCGCCCGCGCCATTCGCCGCCCAGCCGCGGCGACCGGCGAAATAATGGATGCCGGCCCAGGCGGAGACGTGTTGCGGCTCGGTGCCGTAATCGTCGCGCATTGCGTACCGCACATGCGCGCGCAGCACCGGCGAGTGCCAGCGTTGCAAATCAAGCCAATGTGCGAAGTCGAGGCCATCGAGCGCAGCGAAGGAGGCGTCGCGCGAGCTATAGGCCATAGGCACTGCGAAGGCCGGCTTGCCGTCGCTGCCCACCATCCTGGAATAGGCAGCCATCGTCCTTTCGAAGGCTGCCAGGTCGGCGCGATCCTGGGCGCTGATCCCAGTGCGCGGGATCAGTCCTTCCTGCCAGCGCCCCTGCCAGAACAGCCGTTCCTGCATGTCGGCACAAAGCTGTTCGGGATCATAGACCGGTGCGCCATCGCTATCGCCGATGATCATGCCGAGCTGGCGCAGCAGGTGCTGGAGCGCCTTCGCTTCCTTGTTCGCCACCGGCAGGTAATGCGCGCCGAGCGGATAGGCGGAGACGGCGTTGCGCCCATTGCGGGCATTGCCCCCGACTTGGTCTTCCAGCTCAAGCAGTTTGAAGCGGGTGAAGCCGGCATCCTGCAGCCGCCATCCGGCCGAAAGCCCGGCGACGCCACCGCCGGCGATGACGAGATCGACGTCCTCGAACCGGCTCGGCTCGGGAAAGCCGCCGTCGCGCAGCCGGTGCCCGCGCGCCAGGTCCGCCCCGCCAAGCGCTCCCGGCGGTAGCGGCGCCTCGCGCTCCAGCGCATAGGCCAGCCCGCCGCCCGCCGCGGCGACCGCTGCCGCGCCCAGGCCGAGCAGCGTGCGCCGGTCAGCCTTCATATTTGCTCCACGCGTCGGCGAATTCGCGGACGAGCACCTGGTTGTCGAGTCGGTTCACAGGTGCCGGACGCCGAGCCATGTCGGGCGGAAAATCGAAGAGCTGCCGGTCACCGGCGGGAGTCAGGAAGCGTCCGCCAGGCAGGATGCGCGCCTGGTCGGGGATCGAGCCGGCGGAAGCGAGGACGAAGCCCCATTCGCCGAAGCTCGGCACATAGACATGATAGCCCCGCGTCTGCAGCCCTGCTGCCTCGAGGGTGGAGGCGACGGTCCAATACGCCATCGGTGCGATGAGCGGGGAGGTGCTCTGCACCACCATCGCCCCGCCCGGGGCGATCAGCTTGCGCACCGCCCGGTAGAAGGTCTCGGTATAGAGCTTGCCGACCGAGTAATCGACCGGATCGGGGAAATCGACGATGATCGCGTCATAATGCCGGGCCTTGCTCGCCCCGGCCTCCCGCGCCCATCGGAAACCGTCGGCGTTGACCAGCGTCATCCGCTTGTCGGTCAGCGATCCCTTGTTGAGATCGGTCAGCATCGCGGTTTTCGAAAAGAGCCCGGTCATCTCGTCGTCGAGATCGACCAGGGTGAGGTGCTGCACCTCGGGATGCTTGAGCACTTCGCGCGCCGCCAGCCCGTCGCCACCGCCCAGGATCAGCACGTTGCGCGGGTTCGCGACGCGGCCGAGCACCGGATGCACCAGCGCCTCATGATAGCGATATTCATCGCGCGACGAGAATTGCAGATTGCCGTTGAGGTAGAGGCGCAGGTCGTCGTCGCGGCGGGTGAGCACGATCCGCTGGTACTTGGTGCTCACCGCATAGATCACCGGTTCGCCATAGCTCGCGACCTCGGCCCAGCGCTGCAGCCGGTCCGATGCGACGAAGCCGGCGCCCAGGCCAAGCAGCACGAGCAGCGCGGTGATCTTCTCCATCCGATATCCCGCGGCGCGGGGCAGGGTGAGCAGCACCGCCAGCGCGACGGCGGCGTTGAGGATGCCGAACAGGAAGCCGGTGCGGATCATGCCGAGATGCGGCATCAGCAGCAGCGGGAAGAGCAGGCTGGCGACCAGTGCGCCGACATAGTCGAAGGTCAGGACGTTCGACACGGTCTCGCGGAAATCGAAGACGCGCAGGATACGGATTAGCAGCGGGATCTCGAGCCCGACCAGGAAGCCGATCGCGAGTACCACCCCGTAGAGCGCCACGCGGAAATGCTCGACCAGCGGGAACAGCACGAACAACGTCGCCGCCGATGCGCCGCCGAGAACCGCGATCAGCAGCTCCACGCGGATGAACAGCCTGAGCTCGTCGCGATGCACATAGCGCGAGCACCAGCTCCCGACGCCCATCGCGAACAGATAGGTACCGATCACGGTGGAGAATTGAGTGACGCTGTCGCCGAGCAGATAGCTGGCCAGGGTGCTGGCGAGCAGTTCGTAGATCAGCCCGCAGGTCGATACGATGAAGGCAGAGGCAAGCAGCGCGGCGGCGGGTGCCGACGCGCGAGGTTTCGGCGCGGCGGGGTCTCCTTCAGCCATGAATGGCGGCGGCGACGATGATCGCCAACCCGATCGCGACCGCGCCCGAGAAGATGGCGACGGCGATATTCTGGTTCTCGCGAATCTCCTGCCACAGCTTTCCCGGCGTCAGCAGATCGAGCACGACGAAGCCGATCACGAACACGATGATACCGAGGAACGCGTAGAGCAGGGTGGCGAGAAGCGCCGGAAGCGTGGTGACCATGTTCGTCTCCCTATTTGTGGTGGGGGCCGTAGAAGCCGTAATGTGCGCGCGCGCCGCCGCCTTCGGCGAAGGGCGACCAGGCGAAGATGCCGGTAAAGATGAACAGGGCGATCACGCCGAGGCACCAGAGCCCGTAGATAAAGCTGCGCGTGCTCATCAGTCATCGTCTCCCTGGGGCGCGAAATCGCTTTCGCCCCGGCGTGCCTTTTCGAAGCTGAGGTGCAGGCTGAGGGCGATCAGCCACGGGCCGGCGAGCAGGATCAGCGCGATCAGGATGTTAGAGCCGAACAGCGTGCCATGGCGCACCTCCACCTCGACCTTGGGCGCATTGGCCTGGTCCATCCAGCCGCCACCCGAATCGGCGGAATAGGGGTAGGTGGAGGAATAGCTCGACGCGCCGGTCCAGCGATTGCCCTTGTACTCGACGACCAGGTCGTAGGTGCCGGCCGGCACGCTGGCGATCGAGATGTCGGAGTTGCGCGAACCTTCGTTCCAGGGGCCGTCGGAATCGCTGCCCGAATAGCGTTCGGCCGCGCCATAGGCTTCGTAAACGCGCTGGGTCTTGCGGTCGACCAGGCTGTATTCGAGGTCGACCCAGCCATTTTCGAGGCGCGGCACGTCGGCGCGGATCTCGACGCGCTGATAGCCACCGCCGAAGGTGATCGGGCCCAGCGTCGCCGTCTGCTCCCGCCCGTCCGAAGCCACTGCCAGCGTGCCCGCCGCCGACCAGCCGGAGCCGCCGAAGAGGAGCGCGAAGACGAGCAGGAAGGCGAGCGCCGCGCCGCCGATCTTGGCTCCCGTCATCAGCCATCCGCCCCAGGGCGAAGGCTGGTGCGGCAGGGGCGGCCAGACGGTGCCCGACGCCGGAACGCCGAACGCCTTGACGATCTCCTTTTCAGGCACCCATTCGTTGAGCGTCCAGCTGATCTCGCGGCCGTCCTCCTCGCGCGAAAGCATGGCGCCGGGGCGTACCCAGTCGCCTGTCTTCACCTGCTCGCCCACCTTGACGCGCCAGTAGAACTCGCCGAGCACGTCATCGACCTGCGCTTCGCCGGCGAAGAAGCGGGTGTAATAGCCGGCGTCGAGTTGGAAGGTGTCGTAGGTGGACCATGCGGGCGTGCGGGTCAGCATCGTGCCGAAGCTCCAGCCGCCGCGCACGTTCACCAGCCAGCGATAGCCATGATAGGGATTGAAGAGGAGGTACTCCTCCCATCCATAATAGCCATTCTCGGAGCGCCGCAGCCAGCCGATCACTTCCCATTCGACGCCGCGCAGCGTGCCGCGCGTGCCCAGCGGGATGTCGAGCGCGGTGTTCGCCTCGGTATATTGAGTGACCAGCTTCACCTGCGGATCGGTGACGTCGAGGATCGAGCCGCAATATTGGCAGGCGACATGGACGGTATAGCCAGCGGCGCGCAGCTCTACCGTGCCGCCACACCCCGGGCAGGCGAGCGCGCGCGCCGCGGGGACGGGCGCATCGGAACGGGGGAGATCAGGCTGCATAGTCGGGCAGGGCCCATCCCTCGATCGTGCGAAGTCCCCGCGGCGCGAGCGCGTCAAGTGTCACGTAGCGGCCTTCGTAGAAACTGGTTTCGCCGCGGTCGCGCTGCAGGTTTGCGCATTCATCACCGGTCCCGCGCAGGTCGACGCTATAGATCCGCCAGCCTGCCGGCGCGGTGAAGGGCAGTTCGCCCTCGGCCGCGACGCAGAACACGTCACGCGCGTCGGAGATCGTCAGCTTGCGGCCATCCAGCTGTACCTCGGCTCCCACCACCGCTTCGCCTCCGTTCGCCACCGTCCGCAGCGCCTTGGTCCGTACGCCGTCGAACGGCCGCTCCCACAGCAGCATGAACTGCCCCATCGCCTCGCCCAGCCAGGCATTGCTGTTGTCGTCGAACAGCAACAACCACTCGTTCCAGGCGCCGTCGTTCCAGCTCCAGCGAACGCGGCCGATGACTTCGAAACCCTTCTCCTCGAAGCGTCCCCGCATGCCGATCTGCACCGGGCTCACGTCGAAGGGCAGCACCGCCGCCTTGCCGACCTGGGTGAGCCCGGAGTCGCTGCGCACCAGCATCGAGTGGCAATAGTCGCACACCCGGCTCGGCAGTGCGGGCGAGCGGAACACGACGTCGGCGCCGCAATTGGGGCAGGGCAGGTGCAAGCTCATCGACGGATCAGCGGATACGGCCGAGCAGCTCGGTCTTCTTGGCGTCGAACTCTTCCTGGGTGATCGCGCCGATCGTCATCAGCTTGTGGAGCTTCTCGATCTGGGCATAGGCATCCTCGCCCGGCGCGGCCGTCGCAGGGGCGCTCGCCGCGGCGCCCATGCCGCCCGCCATGCTCTGGCCAATCGCCATGCCCGCGGCCATGCCGGCACCGGCGCCGGCCACGCCGCCGGACTGCGCCGCTGCGGTCTCGATTGCCTCGGCGCTCTGGAAGCGGATGAAGCGGTCCAGATCGCCGACCATGCGCATCGAGCTCGCCTTGTCGAGATGCGCCTGGACTTCCTCGGGCAGCGACAGGTTCTCGATGTAGAAGCTGGTGCAGCTCAGGCCCCATTGCGCGAAGGCAGGCTCGACCGCGGCCTTAAGCTTGTCCGACAGCTGAGACTGGTTCGCGGCGAGATCGAGGAAGGCGATCTCACCACCGCCTAGCGCCGTGGCGATGGCCGTGGAGATCGCGGCACGCAGCTGCGGCTCGATATCGCCGACGGTCAGCCGCTCGAGCGATCCCATCATCTTCACGGAAAAGGCGGCGACATCCTCGATCCGGAAGCTGTAGCTTCCGAAGGTGCGGATCCGCAGCGGCCCGAACTCCTTGTCGCGCACCGTGATCGGCTGGGCGGTGCCCCATTTGAGCCCGGTCTGCTCTTTCTGGCTGTAGAAATAGACATCCGCCTTGAACGGCGAGGCAAAGCCCTTGTCCCAGTGCATCAGCGACGTGAGCAGGGGCAGGTTGCCGGTCTGCAGCGTATGGAGGCCGGGCAGGAAGGCGTCGGCGATCGCGCCTTCGTTGAAGAACAGCGCGGTCTGGCCGCTGCGGACCGTCAGCTGCGCGCCGTTCTGGATTTCGCGATCCTGCATCGGATAGCGAATGGCGAGCGTGCCGGGCTCATCGACCCAGTCGATGACGTCCACAAACTGCTTCGAGAGAAAATCGAAAATGCCCATCACGCGCCCTCCTGCGACATACGATAGGCAATAAATGGCCCGCGCAAAACTGCAAAGCGACACACGCGCCCTGTTAAGCGAGGCGAGCGCCGCTGCTCACGGCGCGCGGTGCATCGATTGCCATCTGTCCACGGCCCTCTATTCTGAATCCGGCTGGACTGGGGGGAGGGGCAAGATCATGCGGGGCGTGTTTCAACTCATCGCCGGGGCCTCGATCATCCTGATGTCTCCGCCAGCGAGTTCACTCGCGCCGCCGGGACGCGCGCCTTTTGCCGAAGAGGGGCGGATCGCCAGCGACGCCGCCTTCGACAAGCTGGCGCGCGTGGAGGGTGCCGGCCGGTTCTTCGAGCTGCCGCGCGTGATGTTCGCCATCGATCGTAGCGGCCCCCGGCCGCGGGTCCACTGGATCGACACCCGGCGCTATCAATATCATTTCGACTATCTCCAGGCCCGTTACCTGACGCTCGCCGATGCCGACACCTTCACCGCGGCCAATTATTCGCGGCCTGACCGGCGTTTCATCCTGGGGGCGGTGGCCCGCTACCCACGGCTCGGCCGCTACGGCGTGGAGCTGTGGGAGGGCGATGTCGTCGAGCCGGAGCTGATCGCCACGATGATGCGCGCGCTCCAGGCGAGCTTCCACGCCCCGCTGACGTTCAAACCGAACTCGACGCAGCAGAGCGAGGCGGCGCAAGCCGCCGGACTGAAGATGATCGGCATCGACGAAGCCTATGGCGCGCGTGAGCAACTCGTGCTCAATGGCGGCCGCGCGGTGGGACGGCTCGTCGTCGTGGCCGATGGCGCGGAAGAGGATCTCCTCCCCGGCGATATCGCCCTGCTCCGGGCGATGCCGATCCGGCTGCCGCCGGTCGCCGGGATCCTGTCGTCCACCTTCACCACGCCGATCAACCATGTCAGCCTGCTGGCCAAGACCTGGGGCATCCCGAACGCCTTTCGCGCCGATGCCGATCAATTGTGGGGCAAGCTCGAGGGGCGTCATGTCGTCCTCGATACCCGAGGCAAATCGGTGAGCGTTCGCCTGGCGACCGCGGCGGAGATCCGCGCGGCGGAGCGAGACCGCACCGCGCGGCGGATCCGGGCGCCGCGTTCGGACCTGGCCTTTTCCGGCCTTCCCGCCCTTGCCGAGCAGGATGCCCGCTGGGCGCCGCGCACCGGCGCGAAGGCGGCGAACCTCGGTGACGTTGCGGTGCTGGCGGGCAAGCGCCCCGATCTCGGTTTCGTGGTGCCGCCCGGTTTCAGCATTCCCTTCGCCTTTTATGACCGCTTCGTCGCCGCGAACGGGATTGCCCCGCAGATCGAGGCACTGCTCAAGGACGCGCGGCGCGGCGATCCGGCATGGCGTCGCGAGGCGCTGGCGGCGCTGCGTGCGCGCTTCGCCAGCGGAAATATTCCCAAGGCCGATCTCGCCGCGATCGTCGCCCGGCGCCACGGGCTGTTGGGCGACAAGGGCGTCTTCGTGCGCTCATCGACCAATGCCGAGGATCTGCCCGGGTTCAATGGCGCGGGCCTTTACGACACCGTGCCCAATGTCGGCGCAGGCGATGCGCTCGCGGCAGCCGTCCAGGCGGTGTGGGGTTCACTATGGAACGAACGCGCCTTCGCCGCGCGGGAGAAGGCGGGCATCGATCACCGCGCGGTGCGCGCCGCGGTCCTGGTCCAGACCGGTATCGATGCCGACGCGGCGGGCGTGATGACCAGTATCGATCCGTTCGACGAGCAATCCACGGAGCGGCGCGTCTTCATCGCCGCCAAGCGTGGCATCGGCATCCGCGTGGTCGAAGGCAGGAAGATCGCCGAGCAGTTGATCTACCGGCCGGAACTGGATTCGGTGCAGGTACTCACCCGCTCGCAGGACGATGTCATGCTGCATTTCTCGCCCGGTGGCGGCGTGCAGGAAGTCAGGATCGAGTCCGGTCGGGCAGTGCTCTCCGACGATCTGGTCCGGCGGCTGAGCGCGATCGGGCTGGCCATTCAGGAAAGGTTCGGCGGTAGGCCGCAGGATGTCGAATGGCTGATCGTCGGCGGGCAGATCATGATCGTCCAGTCCCGCGACTATGTGAAGGGATAACGCACATGCGCAACGCCATCGGCATCGCCGCCATCCTGGCCCTGCTTCCCGTCAGCGCGGGATCGTCGCCGGCACGGGTCTGGCATCCGCCGCAGACCGTCGGTCCGCCGGATCTGTTGCTCGGTCCGTGCCCGGTGCAGGTGACGATGCCCGGTGGCAAGCGTTCGGGCGTGGACATCCCGATCCCCGCGCTCCGCCTGGGCGCGCCGGTCGAGCGGAACGCGAGCTCCTTTGCCACGGGCGGCGGCGCGACCGCGAATGCGACCGAGCGCTGGCGCCGGCAGCAGGCCGGGCTCCAGGCGGATCCCAGGACCTTCGATGTCGCAGCGTCGGCAAAACCTTCGGTGTTCGCCATCGAGCCGTCACAAGTGCCGACGCCGTGGATCTATCAGCGCTTGCCGATAAAGGCGGCGGACACTGCCTATGGCAAGGACGGCATGATCTTCGCGCAGGCGACATCGCCTGGCAGCGGTCGAATCGCCTCGCTGGCGCTGACGCTGCCGGCGAAACCAGCGGCAATGCCAAGGCTGACGATCGCCGGCGGCCGTCCAACGCGGGAAGGGTGCAAGCAGGACAATCCGATAGACGTCTATGCACCCGCCATGACCGCCGCGCAGCTCCGCCGGCTGTTCAGCCCGTCGGCCTGCCGCTGGAATGCACCAGGCGATTGCACGCGCGACGAACGGCCGCGCGGCCGCGTGCTTTTCGTGCAGAAGCAACAGGGTGACGCGGGTTACGAATATCGCTGGGTCGATTATGACCTGCTTGCCGCCACGGGATCGAAGCGGCGGTAAACGGCTGAGCCCAGGCGTCTCGTGCGTATTGATCGCTCGTATCGGGCCGGGCAGCAATCAGGTCGATGACATGGCGCCCCGATATATCGGATCCTCGAGCGCGCGCCCGGCGCCGGTTGCCACGCACATCAGGGCATTCTCCGCGACCATGACGGGCAATCCGGTTGCCTTCGATAGCACATCGTCCAAATGCGCTAGCAGACTGCCGCCGCCGGTCATCACGATGCCCTGATCGAAGATATCGGAAGCAAGCTCCGGTTCGGTCTTCTCCAGCGCGGAATGGACTGCCTCGACGATCTGGGCCGTAAGGTCTGCAAGGGCATTCGCGATCTCGCCCTGGTTGACCTCCACTTCCGAGGGCATGCCTTTCACAAGGTCCCGGCCTCTGACCTTGGTGGTCAGGCCGATGCCGTTTTCCGGAAGCTGGGCGGTGCCGATCTCGACCTTTATCCGCTCGGCCGTGGCTTCGCCGATCATGAGATTGTGCTTGCGGCGGATAGCGGAGGCGATCGCTTCGTCCATGCGGTCGCCGCCGACGCGAATGGACGCGCTGTACGCCAGGCCCTTGAGGGAGAGGACGGCCACTTCGGTCGTGCCCCCGCCGATATCCACGACCATGGCACCGAGCGGTTCGGTGATCGGCAAGCCTGCCCCGATCGCCGCCGCCATGGATTCCTCGATCAAATAGACCTTGCGAGCGCCGGCATTGGTAGCCGCTTGCTGGATCGCACGCCGCTCGACCTGGGTCGCGCTGCTCGGGATGCTGATCGCGATCTCGGGGCGACGGCCGAGCCGCCGCGAGCCGCCGCGGACCTTGTCGATGAAATATTTGATCATCTGTTCGGCCACGTCGACATCCGCGATCACACCGTCGCGCATGGGGCGGATCGTGCGGACATTGTCGGGGGTCTTGCCCAGCATCAGCTTCGCCTCCGCGCCGACCGCGCGTACGCGCGAGATCCCGCCGGTCGTTTCCATCGCCACCACCGAAGGTTCGCTGAGTACGATGCCGCGGTCCCGCAGGTAGATGACTGTGTTTACCGTGCCGAGGTCGATCGCGAGGTCATAGGAGGCACCTGGGAAGAAACGAGGAAATCGCATCAAGTTCAATCTGTTGGCATCGCTTGCGCTTCGCAGGGTTGCGGGGAGCGATATCGACTGCGCGGGCCGGTGCGGTGGGCCGGCACTCCGCCCGGGTCAAGCCGTTAGCGGCTGGATGAGCGGCTGTGGCGCCGGTGCGAGCGCAGATGCTCATGAGGACATAGGCGCCCCAGCATGTCACCCCGGCGGACAAGGCCGGCGGCTGCGCCCTACGATTTCTGCCAAGTCATTGAAAGGATGGTGGACGCACTTGGGCTCGAACCAAGGACCCGCTGATTAAGAGTCAGCTGCTCTACCAACTGAGCTATGCGTCCATTCCGGGTTGTTTCGGCGCTCTTGGTGAGTGCGCCTCCGCAGTGGAGGGGCGCCTTTAGCGTCGCTGTTCGCGGCTTGTAAACCCCTAAATCCGGAAAAAATTACCAGCGCTGCACGCGGCGGCTCTGGCGGTCTATCGAGAGCAGGATGCCGAAGCAGATCATGAAGGTCATCACGGCCGTACCGCCGAAGCTGATCAGCGGCAGCGGCACGCCCACCACAGGCGCCAGGCCCATCACCATCGCCATGTTGATCACGCAGTAGAAGAAGATCGTCGCCGAAAGCCCCGAGGCGGTCAGGCGTCCGAAGCGGCTCTGTGCGCGCAGGCTCACGCCGATGCCCCAGCGGATCAGCAACCCAAAGGCGCCAATCAGGAAGAAGCCGCCCATCAGGCCCCATTCTTCCATCATCGTCGCGAGCGCGAAATCGGTATGGCCCTCCGGCAGATAGTCGAGATGGCTCTGCGTGCCTTGCAGAAAGCCCTTGCCGAACACACCGCCCGATCCGATTGCGATCTTGGACTGGCTGATGTGATAGCCGGTGCCGAGCGGATCGCTTTCCGGATCCATGAAGATCAGCACGCGGTTGCGCTGATAGTCGTGCAGCACGAAATTCACGGCCAGCGGTGCCGCCACCGCTACCGCCAGCGCGCCGCCGATGAACAGGCGCAGCGGAATGCCCGCCAGGAACATCACCGTCACGCCGCCGAAGCAGATCATCAGCGCGGTGCCGAGATCGGGCTGGAGCATAACGAGCGCGGCCGGCACGCCGATCAGCACGCAGGCCGGCCAGATCGCGCCGAACTTGCGGATCTCGCCCGCCGGCAGGATCTCGTAGAAGCGCGCCAAGGCGAGCACGATGAACGGCTTCATCAACTCGGACGGCTGCAATCGGATGAACCCCAGGTCGAGCCATCGCTGGCTGCCGCCTGCCACCGCGCCCAGCGCCTCCACGCCGATCAGCATCAGCACGATGCCGCCATAGATGGGCAGGGCGCCCAGCGCCCAGAAGCTCTCGGGCACGCGCGACATGGCGATCGCCATGGCGAGGAACACGAAGAAGCGCAGCCCCTGGTTGAGTGCCCAAGGGGTCATGCTGCCACTCGCCGCCGAATAGAGCACGACCAGCCCGAACATGCCGATCGCCACGACCAGGCCGATGATCCGCCAAGGCAGCTGGGCAAGCGGGCCGGGAACGATGCCCGAGGGACCCAGGCTCGAGGTATGCAGCGTGGCCATCAGTCTTGCTCCACGCTGCCGCGTTCGGCCGCGCTCGTGTCGATCGTGTTGCTGGTCGTCGCGTTGGCCGCCTCGGCGGCGACCGTGCTGGCGGCTTCGGCGGCGTCCTCCGGCGCTTCCGGCGGCGGCGCGTTCTGGGTGACTTCGAAGGCCTTCGCCTGGTCGGCCATCCGGGTGCGGTAATCGCCGCCCCAGGTCGGCTCCTCGCGGTGCAGCGATTCCATCGCGAGCTTACGGTCGAACAGGAAGGTCATGATGTCGCGGCCGATCATCGGCGTGTCGAGGTTGCGCACGGTATGGCCATTATGCTCGAGCACGATGCCCGCGGCGTATTTGGGATTGTCGGCAGGCGCAAAGCAGACGAGCAGCGCGTGGTCGCGCAGCTTGAACGGCAGCGATGCGTTCTTGAGCACGCCCGATGCGCGCTCCGCCATGGTGATGCGGCGCACCTGCGCGGTGCCGGTCTTGCCGGCCAGCGTCACGCCGGGCACCTGGATTCTCGCCGCGCCGCCGGTGCCGCCCGAATTGATCACGCCGAACATCGCGTCGCGGATGATCGCAAGCTGCTCGGGGGTCGAGGCGAGCGGTGGAGCCTCGACGCGCGGCGCGTCGGCGATCAGCCGGGGGACGAGTTGGCGCCCGGAGGCCAGCCGGCTGGCCATCACTGCGAGCTGCAGCGGATTGGCGAGCACATAGCCCTGGCCGATCGAGGCGTTGAGCGAATCCGCCACCGTCCAGGCCTGCTTGTAGCGCTTCATCTTCCAGGCGCCGTCGGGCACCGTGCCGAAGCGCTGGGTGGAAAAGGGCAGGTCGAACCGCTGCCCAAGGCCGAGCGCGCGCGCCATCGGCGCCACCGCGTCATAGCCCACGCGGCGCACCATCTCGTAGAAATAGATGTCGCAGCTCTGCATGATCGCATTCTTCAGGTCGAGCGCACCATGCCCACCGCGCTTGTGGCAATGGAACACGCCATTGCCGACGCGCATCGCGCCTGTGCAGACAACGCGGGCGTGCGGATCGACGCCCGCATGCATCAGCGCCAACCCGTTCATCGGCTTCACCGTCGAGCCGGGCGGGTAGAGGCCCTGCAGCGCCTTGTTCATCAGCGGAACGTGATCGTCCTCGCTCAGCATCTTCCATTCGTTGCGGCTGATGCCGTCGGAAAAGCTGTTGGGGTCGTAGGCCGGCATCGAGACCATGGCGAGGATGTCGCCATTGCTCACGTCGATCACCGTTGCCGATCCGGAGTTGGTGCCCAGCCGTCGCGCGACATATTCCTGGAGCAGCGCGTCGATGGTGAGCTTCACCGTCTCGCCCGGCGAATCCGGGCGCGTCGCCAGCTCCTTGACCAGCCTGCCATGCGCGGTGACCTCGACGCGCTTGGCACCCGGTGTGCCACGGAGGCGGTCTTCCAGCGTCTTTTCAAGCCCATCCTTGCCCAGCTTGAAGCCGGGGGCGACGAGCAGCGGATCCTTTTCCTTCTGATACTGCTCGGCTGAAGCAGTGCCGACATAGCCGACGAGATGCGCCACGCCGGCTGCGAGCGGATAATTTCGCGAGAAGCCGCGGGTGGGCTGCACGCCCGGCATCTCGGGCACGCGCACGCTCACCGCGGCGAACTGCTCCCAATTGAGATTGTCCGACACCTGCACCGGCTGGAAACCCGCCGCGCGCTTCAGGTCGGTGCGGATCCGCGCCATCTCTTCCTCGGACAGGCTCAGGATCTGCTGGAGCATGCCCAGCGTCTTTTCCTTGTCCTCCATCCGGTCGGGGATCATGTCGACGCGGAATGCGGTGCGGTTGTTGGCGATGGGGATGCCGCTGCGATCGACGATCCAGCCGCGCCGCGGCGGGGTGAGCGTCAGGCGCACGCGGTTGCTCTCCGCGGTCAGGCGGTAGCGCTCGTTCTCGAATACGGCGAGCCAGGTCATCCGTCCGGCCAGCGTCAGCGCCGCAGCGCCCTGGATCCCGCCCAGCACCAGCGCGCGGCGAGAGAAACTATAAGCCTGCGCTGCCTCGGTGATCCGTACCATTATCGCTGCTTCTTATCCCGATCCAGCCACGCGCAGAAGCGCGCGATTACGGGAAAGAGCGCCGCCGAGACGCAGATCTGGATGAGCAGAGCGGTATCGACATGCGCGGCAAAGGGCGAGGCGATCAGTCGCCCGGCGATCAGCACGAACGCGATCGCGCCGCTGGCGATCAGCCAGTCCTGCCAGAAATCGCGCCACACCAGCCTGGTATCGAGCACGTCGATCATCAGCACCGCGGCCGACCAGAGCAGCATCGCGCTGCCCAGCGGCTGGCCGCTCAGCATGTCGTCGAAGAAGCCGAGTGGCACCGGCATCCAGACCTTCATCGAATCACCGCGCACCAGCCGCCAGCCGAGCATCATCATCAGTCCGAACGGCGGCAGGAAGGGCACGGTGGCTACCAAGGGCAGCAGCGTCATCATCGAGCCGAGCACCACCGAGAGCGGCGCGAGCCACACGGCGCGCGGGCCCCGCTCGCGGCGGCCCAGCGGGATGAAGTCGGTCGCCACTATTTCTTGCTCGTCTTGGGCTTGGCGCTGGGCGAGGGGGCAGGGGTGGGGGCGGGCTCGGGCAGGAAGGTTGCCTGGACGAGCGCGAAATCGAGCGCGTCGGGATTGGCCGAGGGCTCTGCAACCGCGATGTCGCGCGAGGTGCGGATCACGCTTGCCACCGGGATATTGGGGGGGAAGATGCCGCCGGTGCCGGAGGTGACGAAGGTGTCGCCCGGCTGGAAGATCATCGTCGAGACACTCGCCGAGCGTATGTCGAGCAGTCCGTCGCCACGGCCGTTTGCGATCGCGGGCAGACCATCGCGCGTACGGCGCACCGGCACGATGCTTTCCGAATCGACGATCAGCAGCACGCGCGCCGTGTTGGGGCTGGTCTCCACCACCTGGCCGATCAGGCCGTCGGGCTGGCGCACGGGCTGGCCGGCCTTCACGCCTTGCCAGTTGCCGGCGTTGAGCGTGGCATAGCGGCGGGTGCTCGCCATCGAGCTCGCCACCAGCCGCGCCACCACCACAGCGTCGGTCGAGACGTCGCGCAGCTTCAGCATGTCGCGCAGGTGCCGGTTTTCCTGGTTGAGCGTCCGCGCGCGCAACACCAGCAGCTGATCATCGGCGATCTGCTTCTTCAGCCGCGCGTTCTCGCCGCGCACGTTCCAATAGGAGGACACGCCCGAAGGCACGCCGGCCACGCTGGTGCGCACCCAGGTGAAGCCGCTGGCGACGGGCGTGGTGATCTCCGAGAAGAAGCCACGCACCGCGCCGAAGGCCGGTGGGTTGAACGTCGAGAGCAGCAGCAGGGCGACGCCGACCAGCATGCCGCCGACCACGCCCACATATCCAAGGAAGAGCCCGTATTGCGCCCGTCGCGAAAACCCCGGGCGCCGGTTGCGTGGCGGCGCCATCTCCCCTTACCTTTCGCTCAGACCTGGATCAGCACGCCGCGGAACACCGGATCCTCGAGCGCACGTCCAGTGCCGAGCGCCACGCAGGTCAGCGGGTCCTCGGCGATCGTCACGGGCAGGCCGGTCTCGTCGCGCAGCACTTCGTCGATGCCCTGCAGCAGCGCGCCGCCGCCGGTGAGCACGATGCCCTGGTCGACGATATCCGCCGCCAGCTCCGGCGCGGTGTTCTCCAGTGCGATGCGCACGCCTTCCACGATCGTGCCGACGGGCTCGCTGAGCGCCTCTGCGATCTGGCCCTGGTTGATCTGGATTTCCTTGGGGACGCCGTTGACCAGGTCGCGGCCCTTGATGTGGATCGTCTGGCCGATGCCGTCCGCGGGCGGCTTGGCGATGCCGACTTCCTGCTTGATGCGCTCGGCCGTGGCTTCGCCGATCAGCAGGTTGTGGTTGCGGCGGACGTACGAGACGATCGCCTCGTCCATCTTGTCACCGCCGACGCGCACGCTGGTCGAATAGGCCAGGCCGCGCAGCGAGAGCACGGCGACTTCGGTGGTGCCGCCGCCGATATCGACAACCATCGAGCCGATCGGCTCGGTCACCGGCATGTCGGCGCCGATCGCGGCCGCCATCGGCTCCTCGATCAGCCACACCTGCGAAGCGCCCGCGTTCGACGCGGCGTCGCGGATCGCGCGCCTTTCAACAGAAGTAGAACCGGAGGGGACGCAGATCACGATCTGCGGCCAGCGCATGAAGCGCCGCTGGCCGTGCACCTTGCGGATGAAGTGCTTGATCATCTCTTCGGCGATGTCGATGTCGGCGATCACGCCGTCGCGCAGCGGGCGGATCGCCTCGATGCTGCCCGGGGTTTTGCCCATCATCAGCTTGGCGTCGTCGCCGACTGCCTTCACCTTCTTGACGCCGTTCAGCGTCTCGACCGCCACCACCGACGGCTCGTTGAGAACGACGCCGCGGCCACGCAGATACACCACGGTATTCGCCGTGCCGAGGTCGATCGCCATGTCGTGGGACATGAAATTGAAGAAGCGGGAAAAAGCCATCTATGTTTCCGTCCTGCCGCGCGGGCGCCCGCCACGCGGCTAATCACAAGATTCTAATCCGGCCCCTTCCGGGTCGGACATAAAATCCGGCCTGGTGCGATGCGGTTGGGGTCGCGGGATGCCGCCGCTTGGGCTAGAGCAACGACCATGTCAATACGCCGTCTGCCCGAACATCTTGTCAACCGAATAGCAGCGGGAGAAGTGGTCGAACGCCCTGCCAGCGCGCTGAAAGAACTGGTCGAAAACGCAATCGACGCCGGGGCCACCCGGATCGCCGTCAAACTCAGCGGCGGCGGCACCGATCTGATCGAAGTGACCGACGATGGCTGCGGGATGTCGCCGGCCGAAATGGCGCTCGCCCTGGAGCGCCACGCCACATCCAAGCTGCCCGATGACGAGATCGACCAGGTCACCACCCTGGGCTTCCGCGGCGAGGCGCTGCCCTCGATTGCCAGCGTCGCGCGGATGAGCCTGGAAAGCCGGGTGCGCGGTGCCGAGGGCTGGAGCCGCGTGGTCGATAACGGCGCCGTCGTCTCCGAAGGCCCCGCAGCCCTTCCGCCGGGCACCCGCGTCCGCGTCGAACAGCTGTTCGGCCGCGTGCCGGCGCGCCGTAAGTTCCTGCGCTCGTCCCGCGCCGAATATGCCGCCAGCCTCGATGTGATGAAGCGCCTCGCCATGGCCCGGCCCGACATCGCCTTCTCGGTCGAGCATGACGGGCGCAAAGCGCTCCAGGTCCAGGGTGGCGAGACCGGGCCCGAGCGTGTCGCCGGCCTCACCGACCGCGCGCTCGCCGAGAACAGCGTCGCGGTGGATTTCGAGCGGGAAGGGGTCGTGCTCGGCGGCGTCGCCGGCCTGCCGACCTTCAATCGCGGCGTCGCCGACCACCAATATCTCTTCGTCAACGGCCGCCCGGTGAAGGACCGCCTGCTGATCGGCGCCCTGCGCGGTGCCTATGCCGAGATGCTGGCGCGCGATCGCCACCCGGTCGTCGCGCTGTTTCTCGACGTCCCCGCCGACCAGGTCGACGTCAACGTCCACCCCGCCAAGACCGAAGTCCGCTTCCGCGATCCCGCGCTGATCCGCGGCATGATCGTCTCAGGGCTGCGCCGCGCGCTCGATGAAGCCGGCCACCGCAGCGTCCAGCGCCCGAGCGAGGCGGCGCTGGGGATGTGGACCAGCGAGACCAGTGTGGCCACGCCCCAGCTTTGGGATGCCGCGCCCAGCGCAGAGCCGGCCTACAGTCCCGCGCCGTCCTACAATTATACCAGCGTGATGGATCGCCGCCCGCACTTCTCGGCCCCGCCGCCGCTCGCCCGCGCCGAACCCGCCACCGAGCCGGTCCCGCAGAGCATCCAGCACCCGCTCGGGGTCGCCCGCGGCCAGGTCGCCAAGACCTACATCGTCGCCGAAGCCGAGGACGGCCTGGTCCTGGTCGACCAGCACGCCGCCCACGAGCGCCTCGTCCTCGAGCGGATGCGCCGCGCCATGTCCGAAGGCGGCGTCGCCAGCCAGGGGCTGCTGGTGCCCGAAGTCGTCGAGCTCGACGAGCCCGGTTGCGACCGTCTCGAAGCCCGCGCCGGCGAACTGACCGCGTTCGGCCTCGACCTCGAGCGCTTCGGCCCGCGCGCGATGCTGGTCCGCGCGGTCCCCGCCGCGCTCGGCAAGGGCGATGTCCACGCGCTCGTCACCGATCTCGCCGACGAGCTCGCCAGTTTCGACGAGGCGCTGAGCCTAAAGGAAAAGCTCGACCATGTCGCCGCGACCATGGCCTGCCACGGTTCGGTGCGGGCAGGGCGCGTACTCTCGGTCGCCGAGATGAACGCGCTGCTCCGCGAGATGGAAGTCACGCCGCATTCGGGACAGTGCAACCACGGCCGCCCGACCTGGGTGAAGCTGGCGCATGGCGATATCGAGAAGCTGTTCGGGCGGAAATAGGAGGAATTTATGCTAGCGCTTTTGCTGCTACTCGTCGTCCAAGCTGAGCAAAGTCCTGGCAACCTGGACGAAGAATTATACCGTGCGAGCAGTCGGGCAACGGGCGCGCGCCTCTGCGACCGTCAACATTCCATGCGCTACCAGGCTAAGTTCAATCGCCGCTATGCCGAACGTGTGCGAGCGCTACACGACTATCACATCGGCAAATTCGGTGCCGATCCCGAGTTCATCATCATATCGAGTTGTATCCTGCACAAGGGATCCTGGCGGGACTGGGATCGAGTGCAAGCGGTGGCCCTTGATGCCTTTGACGGCCAACTCCGTGACCTGGAACGCA
Source organism: Sphingomonas sp. GW821-FHT12D09 (assembly GCF_058807215.1). Lineage (NCBI taxonomy): Bacteria > Pseudomonadati > Pseudomonadota > Alphaproteobacteria > Sphingomonadales > Sphingomonadaceae > Sphingomonas > Sphingomonas sp. GW821-FHT12D09. The sequence continues at coordinate 36,350 of NZ_JBXAQL010000001.1, forward strand.
AATACGGGCCGAAATAAACTACCGCCGCACCTTCCCAAAATGCCAGGCGCAATAGCTCCCCAGCACCAGCCAACCCGCGATCACTGGCCACACACCATAGATTCGCAGCGAAGTGCTGAGCAGCGCCGAGATCCCGATCAGCAGGTTCGCCGAGCCCCAGTAGAAGTTCATCAGCGGCGAGGAGTGCCCCACGCCGCGCGGCCGGGCGAAGGGCGTAGGAAAGGGCTCGCCGCGCAAGCCAGAGGCGAGGTGCGGGATCGCGTTGCAGAGCAGCGCGCCTGCAAGGAACAGTACCAGATAGCCCATTGGCGGTGATCCTCACCGATAAGTGAGCATCTGGCAATGGAGCTCAGCGCGTGGGCGTAGCCGGCATCCGGAAGACCTGGCCGCCGCGCGCCTTGGCCCAGGCCGGCAGCACCGGCGACCCGTCGGCGGTGCCAGCGAAATCGACCACGCAGATATTGCCGAAGCGGCGATGCGCGCCGCAGCCGACGCCGGCGAAGCGGAAGTCCGACTGGAACAGCAGCGCCCGGTGCCCGCGACTCCGCACGCCGTCGTCGACGATCAGGCTGCGCACCACCGCGCTTGCGCCGCCGCTGCCATACCAGATGCCTTCGCCGACATAGATGTCGCCGCCGCGCCGGCGCACCCGGTCGCCCGGGTTCATCCCGTCGCGCGAGACATGGCCGGTGCCGCCGAAGCTGCCCTGGTCGTCGGCATGGTCCTGCGCCGCCAGCACCAGCAGCTCGCCGCGGCTCAGCGCTGGCAGCGGATCCTGGCGCTCCAGGAAGTCGATCGCCTCGTCCACCGCGTCGGGGCCTTCATTGGTGATCACGCCGTTGCGGTCGCCCGGCAGGAACAGCACGCGGCCGTCGAAATAGCGGCGATATTCGCGCAGCGCCTCGGCATATTCGCGCGGATGCTGGCGCGCCTGGTTGATCTCGGCGAGCACGTCGCGCTCGAGGCGCGATGTATCGGTGGCGCGCTCGCCGGCAGTGGCGGCGGCGCTCGACAGCAGCATCCCGCACGCGCCCAGCGCGCCAAGCCAACGGCCCTTGGCAGTCATGATGAAGCTCCCCCCGGAGCCGCACGGGCCCCGCGCCCGTCCGTCATCTACCGGTAGCGATACTGGCTTAACCGCTTGAGAAGGCAAGCGGATATTCGGGAGTTAACCTTAGGGGCGTTCAGGGGTTTCCGTCGGGCTTGCGCCCCAGGTCCGCCACGCACATCACCCGGTAGTCCCGGTGCGGCCCGCACGCGACGCCCGCATAGGCCATCTCGGCGGAGAACAGCGTCTTGCGATGCCCGCGCCCAGGCACGGCATCGTCGACGATCAGCTGGCGCACCACCTCGATCGCGCTGGGCGGGCCATAGGTGATCACCTCGGCCACATAGGCGCCGCCGCCGCGCCGCTGCACGCGCGTCCTGGGGTTGCCGCCATCGGCCGAGATATGCCCGGTTGCTCCCGTCGGGCCCTGCTCGCGGACATGATCCCGCGCGGCGCGGGCGAGCAGGTTGGCGGAGGCGATCGGCGCCAGAGGAGCCTGCCGCTCGAGGAAGCGGATCGCCTCGTCCACCGCGCGCGTCCCTTCGGTGGTGCGCAGCCCGTCCGGATTGCCCGGATACCAGACGATCCTGCCCTTGAAGAACTTGCGGTACTCGCGCAGCCGCTCGGCATAATCGCGCGGCCGGGTGCGGGCGAAGTTGATCTCGGCGAGCACGGCCTCCTCGATCCCGGGCTGGGGTGCGGCGAGAGCCAACGCTAAGGGCAGGAGAAGCGGCATCGCGGCCCTATAGACCGGATCGAGGTGAACACGCCCCGAACAAAAGATTAACGTACGCTGCAACCTTGCTCGATTGGGCTCGTTTCATACTCCGAGCGACAGAAAAGGTCCGGGTTGAAATGGCTAAGGTTTTTCCAGTGGTACTTGCCCTGATCCCGCTATTCGCGGTGATCGGTGCCTGCGTTTCGTGCCCGTAACGCCGTAGCGTTACTTCGGAGGCGCGCGGATATACTCGGTTATTCGCTTCCCTCGGCGGTCGCACCAAGGAAAAAGGGCCGCCCCGGCATCCCGGGGCGGCCCTTTCTTTTTCTCGCGAAAGGCGATCAGCCCTCGGCGGTCTCGCCTTCGTCCGAAGCCGGAGCTTCTTCACGGACTTCGGCGGTCGCGCCCGGCTCGGCGTTGGGATCGTAATCCTCAACGAAGCCAGCTTCTTCCTTCTCGAACATCGCGGCCATCACGTCGACGCCCTGCGACTGCATCTCGGCCTCTTCCGGCGAGCGAGCGACGTTGACCTTGACGGTCACCGACACCTCGGGGTGCAGCGCGACGCGGACTTCGTACACGCCGATCGACTTGATCGGCTTGTCGAGGACGACTTGCGCCTTGTTGACCTTGTGGCCATCGGCGACGAGCGCCTCGACCAGGTCACGCGCGGCGACCGAACCATAAAGATGGCCGGCGTTCGAAGCCTGACGGATCAGAGTGATCGAAACGTCGTTGAACGAGCCGGCTTCCTTCTCGGCGTCCGAGCGACGCGAAGCGTTCTCGGCTTCGAGGCGCGCACGGTTGGCCTCGAAGACCTTGCGGTTCGCGGCGTTCGAGCGGAGGGCCTTCTTGTTCGGGAGCAGGAAGTTACGGGCGAACCCGTCCTTGACCTTCACCACGTCGCCGATGGCGCCGAGCTTCTCGACGCGCTCAAGCAGAATGACTTCCATGGGTCGAGCCTCCCTTACTTAACGATGTAGGGCAGCAGGCCCAGGTGACGGGCGCGCTTGATGGCCTGGGCCAGCTCGCGCTGCTTCTTGGCGCTCACCGAAGTGATGCGCGACGGGACGATCTTGCCGCGCTCGGACACGAAGCCCTGGAGCAGACGGACGTCCTTATAGTCGATCCGAGGAGCGTCCTTCGCGGAGAAGGGGCAGCTCTTGCGACGGCGGAAAAACGGGCGTGCCATGGTTCTATATCTCCCTTATTCGCCGCCGAAACCGGTGTTGCCGCCGGCATCGTCGCGATCGCGACGGCCACGGCGCTCACGGTCCTGGCCCTTGCGCATCATCACGGTCGGACCTTCTTCCAGCGCATCGACCTTGACGGTCATGTAGCGGATCACGTCTTCGTTGATCTGCGTCTGGCGCTCGAGCTCGGCGACGACACCCGCGGGGGCGTCGATTTCGAGCATCACATAGTGCGCCTTGCGGTTCTTCGCGATGCGATAGGCGAGCGAACGAAGACCCCAGGTCTCGGTCTTCACGACCTTGCCGTTGTTGTCCTCGATGATCTTGGTGGCGGCTTCCGCCAGGGCGTCCACTTGCGCCTGTGCCAGATCCTGGCGCGCAAGGAACACGTGCTCGTACAGAGCCATAATTCTCTTCCATGTTGGCCGATCGCTGACGCGCACCCCATGTGCAACGCCCCTCCGGCTGTCGTCTCAGTCAAGGTTTCGAAAGGGCGGGAATCGCTTCCCACGCGAACGAAGGCGGGCCCTTAGCTCAGGGCGCCTCCGCTGGCAAGCCTAGTAGCGGTCGGCCGAGCCATTGCCGCGTGGCCGCGGCTGGGGGCGGGGCGGTTCGCTGGAGGTGATGATCGGCGCCGGGCTGCGCGATAGCCAGCCGCCGTCATCGTCCACGCGCGGCTTGGGGAAGTCCTGCGGCGGGTGGATCGGGCCGCATGCCTCTTCGTCCCAGGCGATGCAGCGCAGCCGGTCGTTGAAGATCACGCCGTGCACATTGCCCGTGCTGCCGTCGCTCCGCGTGTAATGGCTGTCGAGATACCATTCGCGGTTCTTCTTGCGCTTGCCCGACTGGACCGGATCGGAGACCCGCCCCATGTCCACGCCGCGAAAGTGGCGCGAATAACTGTCGAGCTCCACGCCCGCGCGGAACCGCGATTCCGGGGCGCCGACTCCGTCGAGCTTCAACGTCAACCAGTTGATCCGCCGGTCCCGCCGCGCCTCTTCCTCGCCGAGCCTGGTGATCCAGCCGGTGTCGCGCAGGAACATGCCGACCGTCGAGAAGCTCACTTCGGATTGCTTGGGAATGCCGCGCACGGAGACGATCTGGCCCTGGAAGCCCTTGCTCCCGCAGGTCGTGGCCTGCCACATCGTGCCGTCCGCCTCGTAAAGCTCGCAGCCCACTGCGGTGCGCCGTCCGATTAGCGTGCCTTCGCGCAGTCCGTTCGGCCCTTCGAACCCGCCGACCGAATAATAGAAGCCGGTGACGTGCTCGCCGTCGAAGGTCAGCACCACCTTCACGCCGCCGCCCACGACCTGCTGGTAGCAGCGCTGGTCCTGATAGGGGCAGGGGCCCTGGTCACGCCGGCGCTGGTCCGCGGTGACGGAGGTCTTGCCGGTATAATTGCCGAAATAGGCGACCTGGCCCTCGAAATCGGGAGCAAGGCCGCCATCAGTGCGATCGTCCGCGAGTGCCGCGAACGGCATGAGCATCGCGATAGCAAGAGCCGTAAGGGCTGCCCGGAACATCCTGCACTCCTCCCAGTCGATTGCGTTAACCATAACACTAACGGGGCCGAAACGAGGAGTCGGATTCTTCTCATACCTGTAAAACGGCAGGGCATGGCCCTGCCGTTTCATGCATTTTCAGGTGTTTACTTAGCGGATCGCGTTGGCGAACACCGCCGCGATGATGCCCGAGGTTATTCCGACCAGCACCGCGTCATTGCCCGACTGCACATAGCGATAGCCGCGGGGCGGGGCGCGCAGGCCGCGATAGTGGCGGTAATCGACCTGGCGGTAGTTGCGGGCATAGCGGCTGTCGAAACGGTCGCCCTTGTGCCAGCTGCGATAGTTGGGCTGCTGCACGACCTTCTTCTTGACGATTACCTTCTGGACCGGCGGGCGGCCGTGATATTGCTGCGGGGCTGCGGCGAGCACCGGCGTCGCGACCAGCGATGCAACGGTAGCGGCGAGAATGAACTTCTTCATGGCTGCACTCCTCTTTCTTGTCGGCGCCGGTTTTGCTCCGGCGTTGAGGTCAATCTGGGGATGCCGTGTCGCAGGGGTTTGTCCCTGGCATTGCGAAATGGTCGCAATGTTTCGCAATCCTGTCCGGAGCGTTCATCTTGAAGGTTCGCGGGGTTGCGCGGGGCAGGGCAGGGTTCTAACCCGCGCCCCCAATATAGCGTCGCCGATTTAGGAGAGAGACATGCGCGCCTTCATCTTCCCCGGTCAGGGCAGCCAGGCCGTCGGCATGGGCAAGGCCCTTGCCGATGCGAGCGCCACGGCGCGCGAAGTCTTCCAGGAAGTCGATGACGCGCTCGGCCAGAAGCTGTTCAAGCTGATGAGCGAAGGCCCCGAGGATCAGCTGACCCTTACCGCCAATGCCCAGCCGGCGATCATGGCCAATGCCATCGCGGTGCTGCGCGTGCTGGAAAAGGAAGGCGGCATCGCCCTTGCCGACAAGGCCGATTTCGTCACCGGGCACAGCCTGGGCGAATACACTGCGCTCTGCGCCGCCGGCGCCTTCGATCTCGCCACCACCGCGAAGCTGCTGCGCATCCGCGGCGACGCCATGCAGGCCGCGGTGCCGGTGGGTATCGGCGCGATGGCCGCGATCCTCGGTGCCGACCGCGAGAAGGCCCAGGCGATCGCCGATGCCGCTGCCGAGGGCCAGGTCTGCACCGTCGCCAACGACAATGATCCGTCGCAGGTGGTGATCTCGGGCCACCGCGAAGCCGTTGAGCGCGCGCTGCCGATCGCCAAGGAAATGGGCGCCAAGCGCGCCTTGCTCCTGCCGGTCTCCGCGCCTTTCCACTGCCCGCTGATGCAGCCTGCCGCCGATGCGATGGCAGAGGCGCTCGCTGCCGTGGCGATCCAGGCGCCGCTGGTGCCGGTCTACGCCAACGTCACCGCCGCCCCGGTGGCGGATCCGGACACGATCGCCAGGCTGCTCGTCGAGCAGGTCACCGGCATGGTCCGCTGGCGCGAATCGGTGCTGGCGATGTTTGCGGCCGGCGTGACCGACTATGTCGAGTTCGGCGGCAAGGTGCTGGGCGGCATGGTCAAGCGCATCGCCCCCGACGCCGCGCCGGTGAGCGTGGTGACGATGGACGACATCGAAGCGCTGGTGAAGGTGCTGTAAGGTAGATTTGTTCGCGCAGAGGCGCAGAGAGCGCAGAGGAAGATGGCTTGGAGGATATCGATCGTATCAGTGGTGATGTGGTCGATGTCGCGATTCGAATTCATCGCGAACTCGGTCCTGGCCTCTTAGAGCGTGTCTACGAAACGATACTCGCTTCGCGTCTGGCAGCCATTGGGTATTCGGTGGCGCGCCAGCGCGCCATCAATATCGAGTTTGAAGGAACACTCATCGAGGGAGCCTTCAAGATCGATCTCTTGGTCGACGAAAGGCTGCTCGTCGAGATCAAGTCGCTTGAACGTCTTGCGCCGGTGCATGCGAAACAGCTGCTGACATATCTCAGGCTCACTGGTCAGCCCGTGGGGCTGCTAATCAATTTCGGCGGCGAGACGCTCAAAGAGGGCATCCGGCGGCTGGTCAACAACCACAACCCCTCTGCGCTCTCCGCGCCTCTGCGCGACTAAAAAAGGAACGAAACCATGTTCGACCTCACTGGCATGACCGCACTCGTCACCGGCGCTTCGGGCGGTATCGGCTCGGCCGTCGCCAAGGCGCTGGCCGCGCAGGGCGCCCGGCTCGCGCTTTCGGGCAGCAATGCCGAGAAGCTCGAGGCCTTCCGCGCCGAGCTTGGCGGCGATCATGTTGCGCTGCCTTGCAACCTGTCCGACGCGGCCCAGGTCGATGCGCTCGTCCCCCAGGCAGTGGAGGCGCTCGGCGGCAAGCTCGACATCCTCGTCAACAATGCCGGCGTCACCCGCGACAACCTCACCATGCGGATGAAGGACGAGGAGTGGGACCAGGTCATCACGGTGAACCTTGAAGCCGCCTTTCGCCTGATCCGCGCTGCAGCCAAGCCGATGATGAAGGCCCGATTCGGCCGCATGATCTCGATCACGTCGGTTGTCGGCGCCACCGGCAATCCCGGCCAGGCCAATTACGCCGCCTCCAAGGCCGGCCTGGTCGGCATGTCCAAGGCCGTCGCGCAGGAGCTCGCCAGCCGCAACGTCACGGTGAACTGCGTCGCCCCGGGCTTCATCCGCTCGGCGATGACCGACGTGCTGCCCGAAGCGCAGAAGGCCGCGCTGCTCACCCGCATCCCGGCCGGCGACCTCGGCACCGGCGAGGACATCGGCGCCGCCGTCGTCTATCTCGCGAGCAAGGAAGCAGGCTATGTCACCGGCCAGACCTTGCATGTGAACGGCGGGATGGCGATGCTGTGAGTCTGGCGGGGGCTGGAGTAATTAAGTCTATGCGTCTCTTCGGAATCGCGGCGCTCGCCGTCGTAGCCCTTTCAGCCCCGGCCCATGCCGCCGATCTCGCGACGATCGATTGCGTGATCGGCAAGCTCAAGCCCGCGCTCAGCCAGCAGATCGAGAAGGATATCACGCGCAACATGGGCGAGCCCGCGGTGCGGCCCACTTATGATCCGGCGGTGGGCAGCGGCATCTCTATCGCGGCCAGGGAATGCGCCGACGCGAATAAATGGTCCGATGCGGCGCTGGAGGCCGCGCGAATCTACACGCTCGCCAGGCTCGGCCAGCCGATCGCCGAAAAGTCGGTCGTCGCCCAGGGTTTCGAGACCGGCGAGCTCGAGGCGCAGTTCGACGCGTTGCCCGAAGACACAAGAAATCGCCCGCTTACCAATGAGGAAATGCAGCAGTTGGTGATCGCGTCGGTCACCGAGGAAGCGAAGCAGACTCGCGCAAACGCGTCGCTTCTCAACAAATATTTCCTCTTCCTCAGCACCGTGCGCTACGCTGCCTGGCAGTTTTCGCAGGCCTGAACCGCACGGTGCAGGCGCGCACCCTCTTGCAACGGCACAATGTGCGATCTAGGTGCGTTCCAACGAATTGAGCCCCTAGCTACAAAGGAAAACAGGGACCATGGCCACTCAGGAAGAGATCACCACCCGCGTGACCGCGCTTGTTGTCGATCATCTTGGCGTCGACAAGAACGATGTCACGCTGACGGCGAGCTTCATCGACGATCTGGGCGCAGACAGCCTCGACATCGTCGAGCTGGTGATGGCGTTCGAGGAAGAATTCGGCGTCGAGATCCCCGACGATGCGGCTGAGAAGATCAGCACCGTCGGCGACGCGGTCAACTACATCTCCGAGCACCAGGCGGGCTGATCGCCCTCCAGGCGATCGTGCCCGTATGGGCCGAGCTTGAATCAGCGGCTCCCCGTCCCGGGCTCGAAAAGAGTTGGGCGGGGAGCCGTTTTGTTTATGGCCATGGAGCGATTTCGATCGTTCCCATGCGCGAATATCGTGAAGTTTGACGGAGAAGACGGATGCGCCGTGTAGTTGTCACCGGCCTTGGCCTCGTCACCCCGCTGGGTGCTGACGTCGAGACTGCCTGGAAGAACATCATCGCCGCCAAGTCCGGCGCGGGCACGATCACGCGCTTCGACGCGACCGACTTCCAGAGCAATTATGCCTGCGAAGTGAAGCCGGCGGACCATGAATATGGCTTCGATCCGAACAAGCGCGTCGATCACAAGGTCCAGCGCCAGGTCGATCCGTTCATCATCTACGGCATCGATGCCGCCGGCCAGGCGATCGAGGATGCCGGGCTGCTCGACATGGACGAGGCGACCCGTTTCCGCGCCGGCTGCTCGATCGGTTCGGGCATCGGCGGCCTGCCGGGCATCGAGAGCGAATCGCTTGTGCTCGCCGAAAAGGGCCCCAAGCGCGTTTCGCCGCACTTCGTCCATGGCCGCCTGATCAACCTGATCTCGGGCCAGGTCAGCATCAAATACGGCCTGATGGGCCCGAATCATGCGGTGGTCACGGCTTGCTCGACCGGCGCCCACTCGATCGGCGATGCCGCGCGGATGATCGCGATGGACGATGCCGACATCATGCTCGCCGGCGGTGCCGAGAGCACGGTCTGCCCGATCGGCATCGCCGGCTTCGGCCAGGCCCGTGCGCTCTCGACCGGCTTCCGCGACGAGCCGTGGCGCGCCAGCCGTCCCTGGGACCAGGGCCGGGACGGCTTCGTCATGGGCGAGGGCGCCGGCGTGGTCGTGCTCGAGGAATATGAGCATGCCAAGGCGCGCGGCGCGAAGATCTATGCCGAAGTCGTCGGCTATGGCCTGTCGGGCGATGCCTACCACGTCACGGCGCCGCATCCCGAGGGTTCGGGCGCGTTCCGCTCGATGCAGATGGCGGTGAAGAAGTCGGGCCTGGCCCTTTCGGACATCGATTACATCAACGCCCATGGCACTTCGACGCCGCTCGGCGACGAGCTCGAGCTGGGCGCGGTGCGTCGCCTGTTCGGCGATGCGATCGGCGATCTCTCGATGAGCTCGACCAAGTCGGCGATTGGCCATCTGCTGGGCGGCGCGGGCGCGGTGGAGAGCATCTTCTGCATCCTGGCGCTGCGCGACCAGATCGTCCCGCCGACGCTCAACCTCGACGATCCGAGCGAGAATTGCGCGGGTGTCGATCTCGTCCCGCACAAGGCCAAGGAACGCAAGGTCAAGGCCGTGCTGAACAACTCGTTCGGCTTCGGCGGCACCAATGCCAGCTTGGTGATGAAGGCTGTCTGAGGAGACGCCAGCGCCGGCAGCACGGCCCGTCAGGCCCGCCAGGAAGCGGCGGCTTGGCGGCTGTGCGCTGCTCGTCGCGATCCTGGTGCTGGTCGCCGTCGGCATGGGCGTGCTCCAGCTCTGGGGCGGGGCAGGGCCTGCGAAGCAGAACCTCTCGGTCCTGATTCCCGAGGGTTCCAGCCTGTCGCGCGCTGCCACCGAGCTGGAAAAGGCCGGCGCGATCGGCTCAGCGCGCCAGTTCCTCGTGCTCGCCAAGATCCTTGGCGGCAAGGATCCAATCAAGGCGGGCGAATATCGCGTGCCAGCGCATCTCAGCCAGTCCGACATCCTCAAGATGATGCAGGGCGGCCGCACGCTCCAGCGCTTCGTCACCATCCCCGAGGGGACGCCCTCGATCGTGGTCTATGAGACGCTGATGAAGGCGCCGCAGCTGAGCGGCACGATCGAAGTGCCCGTCGAAGGCACCGTACTGCCCGACTCCTATGCCTATAATCGCGGCGACACCCGCCAGGGCGTGCTCGATCGCATGCAAAAGGCGATGGCCAATTACCTCGCCAAGGCGTGGGAGGCCCGCAAGCCGGGCATCGCGGTCAACGATCCCCGCGACGCGCTGACGCTCGCCTCGATCGTCGAGAAGGAAACCGGCAAGGCCGAGGAGCGCAAGACGGTCGCCGCGGTCTATTCGAACCGCCTGCGCCAGAACATGATGCTCCAGGCCGACCCGACCTTCATCTACCCGATCACCAAGGGCAAGCCGCTGGGCCGCCGCCCGCTGCTCTCCGAAGTGCACGCGAAGAACGCCTACAACACCTATGAGATGACCGGCCTGCCCGCCGGCCCGATAACCAACCCCGGCCGCGCCAGCATCGATGCGGTGCTCGATCCGGCGTCCTCGTCGGCACTGTACTTCGTGGCCGACGGCACCGGTGGCCATGTGTTCGCCGACACGCTCGAGCAGCACAATGCGAATGTGCAGAAATGGTACGCCATCCGCCGCGCGCGCGGGGAGATGTGATCCAAAACTCCCTCTCCCTTTGGAAGAGGGAAGGGCCCCGCCGCCGCAGGCGGTGGGAAGGGTGAGGGCAACCTCACCGCTCGACCCTCACCCTTCCGCCGCTTCGCGGCTCCCTCCCGCTCCCAAAGGGAGAGGAATTGGATCAAGCAAACCCCTCGCCCGGCCCCAGACCCAGCTTCCCGTGGTGATGGATCGCGATTCCGTTGAGGAAGCTGTTGGCGATCGTCCGGGCGCGTTCATGCACATGTTCGGCAGCATCCCCTCCGCCGATCTCGGCCAGCGTTGCAGCGAACAAGTCCAGCCAGCGCGCGAACATCGCCTTGTCGAGCCCGGGAATGGCCAGGTGCACCGGCATCGGCCGCCCGAGATACTCGCCGCTGCTGAACAGGATCGAACGCCAGAAGCGCTTCATCTGGGCGAGGTGCGGTCCCCAATCGGCGATCCGCTCGGCAAAGATCGGGCCGAGCACCGGATCGGCCTGGATGCGGCCGTAGAAGCGATCGACCAGTTCCGAGACGAACACGTCGTCGATCCCCATCTTGGCGGCCGCGCGCCGCTTCTCTTCGCGCATCGCGGTGGCGTGGGGAGAGGGGGTGCCGGTCTTTTTCATCGCGGCTATCTGGGGGCGCCGGCCGCCGATGCAAATGGGACATTCTGTCCCGTAGCACCCGCTCCCGCTGGGAGCGGGAACGCGCCCACGAGCGTAGCGAGTGGGAAGGGTGAGGGCAGCCTTGCCTCTCGACCCTCACCCTTCCGCCGCCTTCGGCGGCTTCCCCCCTCTCCAACGGGAGAGGGACCTAGGCCTTCAGCGAAGCCGCTTCGCGCGCTAGCGCCTCGACCTGCTCGTAGCTCGCGCCCTTCGGCGTAACCCAGCTGCCACCCACGCAAAGGATCGGATCGAACGCCAGCCACTCGGGCGCAGTCGCCGCCGAGATGCCGCCGGTCGGGCAGAACTTGCACTGGTAGAAGGGTGCCGCCAGCGCCTTCAGCGCCTTGAGTCCGCCCGACGTCTCCGCGGGGAAGAATTTGAAGTGGGTTAGCCCCAGGTCGAGCCCGCGCATGATGTCGCCGGCATTGGCGATGCCGGGCAGATAGGGCACACCGCTGCGAGTGATCGCGTCGCCCAGGCGATCGGTCAGCCCCGGCGAGACGATGAACTCGGCATCCGCCTTCATCACCTGCTCGAACTGGTCGGTGTTCACCACCGTGCCCGCGCCGACGATCGAGCCTTCGACCTTCTTCATCTCGGCGATCGCTTCCAGCGCCGCCTCGGTGCGCAGCGTCACCTCGAGCACGCGCAGGCCGCCCTTGACCAGCGCTTCTGCCAGCGGGCGCGCCGTGGCGGCGTCTTCGATCACGAGCACCGGGATCACCGGCGCGGTCTTCATGATGGCTTCGATATTCAAAGTGCGTGCTCCTGCGCGAACGCCGCGGCGGCACCGTACAGGCCCGGCTGCGGGTGCGTGATGAGCTTCACCGGAATGGAAGACATCAGACCCTGGAACCGGCCCTTGGCGACGAACCGCTGGCCGAAGCCCGACTGCAACAGATGGTCCTTCAAGCGCAACCCCAGACCGCCGGCGATAACGACGCCCTTGGGCCCGTGCGACAGCGCCAGGTCGCCCGCGACCGCGCCCAGGCTCAGGCAGAAGCGGTCGAGCGCGGCCACGGCCAGCTCGTCCTTGCCTTCCAGCGCCAGCGTCCAGATCGCCTTGTCGTCCAGCCGGCTGACCGGCTTGCCTTCCAGTTCCGCCAGCGTCTCGTACAGCGAGACGATCGCCGGTCCGGCCACCACGCGCTCCTTGGAAACGCGGTTGTAGATCTTGCGCAGCCGCTTCACGAGCGCGTCCTCGATCGGGTCGAGCGGGGCGAAGTCGCTATGCCCGCCTTCGGTGGCGATCACGTCATATCCGGCGCGGTGCCGGAACACCTGCGCGACGCCCAGGCCGGTGCCCGGCCCGCACACGGTTATCGATCCCTTGTCGGGCAGCGCGCTATCGGGCCCGCACAGGTGCAGGAAATGCTCCTCGCCCATCTGCGCGACCGCATGGCCGATCGCCTCGAAGTCGTTGACCACCGTCCAGGTGTCGGCGCCCAGCCGCTCGGGAATCAGGGCAGGGCGGATGATCCAGGGATTGTTGGTCAGCTTGATGATGTCGCCGCCCACAGGCGATGCCACCGCCAGCGCCGCCGCCTTGGGCAGCGGCCGGCCGAGCGCCTCGCCATAGGCCTGCCAAGCGAGCTGGAGGCTGGGATGCTCGGCCACCTTCTGCGTGATCGGCTCGCTGATCGAGACGACGCGGCCGTCCGCCACTTCGGCAACGGCAAAGCGGGCATGCGTCCCGCCGATATCGACCGCGACGACTTCCATGCCTTCTCCTCACGCCTCTCCACACACCGCCTTGGTATGGCAGCGTTGTCGGCGCCCTTCTCTAGGTTAGCGGCCCGGAAGTAAAGCGGCATCCGGTGTCGCGGGCGATCCATTTTTTGCGCGCGGTCAAGTTGCGGCGAGGGGCGCGGGCGTAACGCGACCTCCTCAACCAAGGAGACCCATGATGCGCCGCGCTTTCCCTCTCGCACTGGCACTCGCCGCCGGCATCGCCATGCCTGCCTACGCACAGGACGAGACCGGCATCGCGGCCGGCGACGTCCTCGTCCGCCTGCGTGGCATCCTGGTCTCGCCTACCGAAAAGGCCGGGCCGATCACTCCGGGCGTACCCACCGGCTCGGTCAAGGTCGATGACGGCTACATGCCCGAGATAGACTTCACCTATATGGCGACCGACCATATCGGCGCCGAGCTGATCGTCTCGACCACCAAGCACAATATCCAGGGCACCGGCGCGATCGCCGGCCTCGGCAAGGTCGCCGACACCTGGGCGCTGCCGCCTACGCTGACACTGCAGTACCACTTCGCCCCGAAGAGCCATGTCCGGCCCTATGTCGGCGCGGGCGTCAACTACACGATCTTCTATTCGAGCGATGCCAGCGACTCGCTCAACGGCGCGCTCGGCGCGACCAAGGTTAAGCTGGACGACAGCTTCGGCTATGCGCTCCAGGCCGGCGTGGACGTCGACATCACCAAAAAGGTCTTCGTCAACCTGGACGTCAAGTTCATCGACATCGACACCACCGCACGGCTGACCACCGGCGGTGCGGTCAACAAGATTAATGTCAGCCTCGATCCGTTCGTGTTCGGCGCGGGCATAGGGTTCCGCTTCTAGGGAGCGGGGGAGGCGTCTTTCGGGTTCACCCCAACCAAAGGGCCCGGAAGGCGTCGGGCGGCGGCTTGCCCAGGTCGCCGCCCGTTTTCCGTTTTAGAGCCCGGCTTCGGCCAGCATCGCCGATCCGCCCTTTTCGGCTTCGTCGCAGTGGTTGCGCAGCATCGCGAACAGCTCGCGGCCGGTGCCGATCGCCGGCGGCGGCGTCTCGGCCTGTTCGCGGGCATCCCACTCGGCCGCATCGACCAGCGCCGTCAGCACGCCTTCCTCTGCGCAGACGCGGACGATATCGCCGTCGCGCAGCTTGCCGATCGGCCCGCCGCCCAGCGCCTCAGGGGAGAGATGGATCGCGCACGGCACCTTGCCGCTCGCCCCCGACATCCGCCCATCGGTCACCAGCGCGACCTTGAAGCCGCGATTCTGCAGCACGCCCAGCGGCGGCGTCAGCTTGTGCAGCTCGGGCATGCCGTTCGCCTTGGGGCCTTGGAAGCGCACTACCACCACGATATCGCGGTCGAGTTCGCCCGCCTTGAAGGCTTCCTGCACGCTCGCCTGGTCCTGAAAGACGCGGCACGGCGCTTCGATCGTCCAGCGCTCGCGCTCGACGGCGGACACCTTGATGCAGGCGCGGCCGAGATTGCCCTTGAGGATGCGGAAGCCGCCTTCGCTCGAAAAGGGCTCGGCGGCCGTGCGCACGATCGTATCGTCGCCGCTTGCCGCGCCGTGCTCGGTCCAGACCAGTTCGTCACCGGCCATTTCAGGCTTGCGGCCATAATCGGCCATGCCGCCCTTGCCGACGGTCAGCACATCGCCGTGCATCAGCCCCGCGCCCAGCAGCTCGCGGATCACGAAGCTCGGGCCGCCGGCATCCTCGAAGCCGTTCACGTCCGCCGAACCGTTCGGATAGACCCGCGCCAGCAGCGGCACGACGCGCGAGAGCCGGTCGAAATCGTCCCAGTCGATCGAGATCCCCGCCGCCCGCGCGAATGCCGGCACATGGATCAGGTGGTTGGTCGAGCCGCCGGTCGCCAGCAGCACGATCGCCGCGTTCACGATCGCCTTCTCGTCCACGACATGCCCGATCGGGCGGTAGTCATCGCCGTTCCAGCCGATCTCGGCGAGCCGGTGTACGGCCGCGCGGGTCAGCTCCTGGCGCAGCTTGGTGCCGGGATTGGCGAACGCCGCGCCCGGCATGTGCAGGCCCATCGCCTCCATCATCATCTGGTTGGAGTTGGCGGTGCCGTAGAAGGTGCAGGTGCCCTTGGAATGATAGGCAGCGATCTCGGCGTCGAGCAGTTCGTCGCGGCTGACCTTACCCTCGGCATAGAGTTCCCGGATCTTGGCCTTTTCCTTGTTGGCCAGCCCCGATCGCATCGGGCCGCCGGGCACCATCACCATGGGCAGGTGCCCGAAGCGCAGCGCGCCCATCAGCAGCCCCGGCACGATCTTGTCGCAGATGCCGAGCAGCGCCGCGCCTTCGAAGGTGCGGTGCGAGAGAGCGATCGCGGTGCTCAGCGCAATCGTGTCGCGGCTGAACAGCGACAGCTCCATGCCCTGATAGCCCTGGGTCACGCCATCGCACATCGCCGGCACGCCGCCCGCTACCTGTGCGGTGGCGCCGGCCTCGTGCGCCCAGATCTTCATCTGCTCAGGGTATCGGTAATAGACCGCGTGCGCCGACAGCATGTCGTTGTACGCGGTCACGATCCCGATGTTCATCTTGCGCCCGGCCTTGAGCTCATCGCGCTGCTCGTCGGTGCCGGCATAGGCATGGGCGAGGTTGGCGCAGCCGAGCTTCAACCGGTCGTTGCCCGAGGCCAGCTCGGCCTCGACCAGCGCGAGATAGGCCCGGCGCTTGGCCTTGGACTTCTCGATGATGCGATCGGTAACCGCGGCGATTTCGGGATGCAGCGACATAAATTACTCCGTTCGCCCTGAGCTTGTCGAAGGGCGGTTCTTCCGACCCGTCGCGCTATGGTGCTTCGACAAGCTCAGCACGAACGGGTGTTCAAGTTCAGGCCGCCCAGTGGATATCCACCGGCAGCTCGACATCGGCGAGTACGCGGCCGACCGGGTAGGACGAAGATGCGCCCTGTTCGATCGCCGATTGGAGCACTTCCTTCTTGGTGTCGCCGGTGATCGCGATCATCAGCGCGCGCGCCGTGGTGATCGCCGCGCGCGACAGTGTCACGCGGGCAACCGGGGCTTCCGGGGGAAGCGGATCGGGCATCACGCCCAGCGCGCGGCGCTCCTTGGGGCCGTTCAGCGCCTCGTCGAAATCGGGCCCCGGGAAGATTGAGGCGCAATGCCCGTCGCCGCCCACGCCGAGCAGGCACAGGTCGAGCGGCCAGTGCACATCCTGGAGCAGCGCATCGGCCGAGCGGCCCGCCGCCTTGTAGTCCGGCGCCTTGTCGCTCACGAGCGGGATCACCCGCGCGCCCTTGGGGATGAAGATCTTGCCGATCGCGGTGACATTCGACAGCGGATCGCCGAGCGGCACCAGCCGGTCGTCGCCCGGGATGATTGTCACGCGCTTCCAGTCGATCTTGGCCTTGGCGAGCTTCTCGTAGATCGGAAGCGGAGTCTTGCCCCCCGCCAGCGCGATCACCGCGGCGCCGCGCGCATCGATCGCGCTCTCGATGATGAAGCCGATATCGCCCGCGACGGCCTCGGCCATCTCGTCGGCATCGTCATAATCCCACCATTCGATTTCGGTCGTCATGTTCTTTCCTTGCGCTTCAGGTGGGTATCCAGGGTTGAAAAATCATCGTCATGCTGAACTTGTTTCAGCATCCAACCCGCCCCCGGCGATATCCCTTGCGGAGAGTTGGACCCTGAAACAAGTTCAGGGTGACAGCTACCCCTCAAAAATCACTCGTTCCACGTCACCCCGTCGCGCTCCGTCAGCGCGACCGAGGCGCTCGGCCCCCAGCTGCCCGAGGCATAGGGCTTGGGCTTCACGCCGCTGGCCTTCCAGCCGTCGCGGATCGCGTCGATCCATTCCCACTGCGCCTCGACCTCATCGCGGCGGACGAACAGCGTCGGGTCGCCTTCGATCAGGTCGAGCAGCAGCCGCTCATAGGCGATGCGGCGCCGCGTGCCGGCGAATTCATGCTCCAGGCTCAGGTTCAGCGGCACTTCGGCCAGCCTTATCCCGTCGCGGTCGAGCCCGGGCTGCTTCGCCATCACCAGCAGCTGGATATATTCCTCTGGTTGCAGGCGGATCACCAGCGTGTTGGGCTTCAGCGCCCCGCCGCGCTCCTCGAAGATCGAGTGCGGCACCGGCTTGAAGGTGATCACGATCTCGCTGCGGCGCTCGGCCAGGCGCTTGCCCGTGCGCAGGTAGAAGGGCACGCCGTGCCAGCGCCAATTGTCGACATGCGCCTTGATCGCGACGAAGGTCTCGGTGTCGGAGGGCTTCTCCAGGTCGGTGTCGTAGGAACGGACGATCTCGCCCTTCACCGCGCCGCCGCCATATTGGCCGGTCACGGTCAGGTTGGGCACATCGGCGCCCTGGATCGGGCGGAGCGAGCGCAGCACCTTCACCTTCTCGTCGCGGATCGCGGTGCCGTTGAAGCGGGCAGGGGGCTCCATCGCGATCAGCGCGAGCAGCTGGAGCATGTGGTTCTGCACCATGTCGCGCAGCGCGCCGACATCGTCATAATAGCCCGCCCGGCCTTCCAGTCCGACCGTCTCGGAGACGGTGATCTGGACATGCTCGATGCCCTGCGCGTTCCACACCGGCTCGAACAGCGAATTGCCGAAGCGCAGCGCCAGGATGTTCTGCACCGTCTCCTTGCCAAGATAATGGTCAATCCGGAAGGTTCGGTCCTCCGGGAAGGCCTCCGCGACGATGTCGTTGACGACGCGGCTGGAGGGCAGGTCGAAGCCCAGCGGCTTCTCCAGCCCGATGCGCACGTTCGATCCGGTCAGCCCGGCCGATTCAAGCCCCTTGATCGTCGGCCCGAACAGCGAAGGCGCTGTCGACAGGAAGATCGCCAGGCCGCCCGAGATATCGCCCAGCTTCTCCGCCAGCGCACCGAAGCCGTCGGTCTTCGACGCATCGAGCGCCTGGTAGAACAGCCGATCAAGAAAACCCCCGACAGCGCTGTCATCCTTGCGGTCGGCAGGAAGGAAATGTTCGAGCGCTTCGCGGGCGAATTCGCGGAAGCCGGCATCGTCATGATCCGATCGCGCGGTGCCGGTGATCGTCAGGCCTTCGGGCAGCAGCCCATCGGCATGGAGGCCATAGAGCGAGGGGAGCAGCATCCGCTGGGAAAGGTCGCCGGTGGCGCCGAACAACAGCAATTTGCCCGCGGGCTGGCTCATGGGTCGCCTCTCTTCTTCGTTTCGCGCCCCGGAGACACCAACGCGCAGGAAAGATCAAGGCTGGTGGCAAAGGTTACTGACGGAAACCGGTGGCATCCATTCCGTCTTCCCGGCCTTTCCCTTCGTCATCCCCGCGAAGGCGGGGATCAGGATAACAGCGCGATGTCCTTCGTGGCTCTGGAGCCCGCCTCGCGGGGATGACGGGAAGAGAGCTTTTCGGCTTAAAGCACAAGTCCCTCGGTCTGTTCGAACCCAGCCATGATGTTGAGATTCTGCACTGCGGCACCCGCGGCACCCTTGCCGAGATTGTCGAGCGTTGCCACCAGCCGCGCCTGGCCGGTCTCGGCATTGCCGAACACCCTGAGCGATAGCCGGTCGGTGCCCGCATCTTCCTCGATCGTCACCGCGGTCACGTCGTTCGGCAGCACCCGCACGATCGGCGAATCCTTGTACGCTTCGCGCAGCGCGTTCTCGATCGCCTCCAGCGACGGCCGCCGGGTGAAGGCGTGGAGGGGCAGGGGCACTTCGACCAGCATTCCGCGATAGGTCCGCACCACCGCCGGCTGGAAGATCGGCGGATGCACGATACGAGCATGCTTGGTCATTTCGGGCACATGCTTGTGCCCCAGGCTGAGCCCGTAATTGCGGAACGCCGTCTCGGTATAGGTCGCGCCCTTGGCGTCCTCGAACTCGGCGATCATGTTCTTGCCGCCGCCCGAATAGCCCGAGACGGCGTTGACGCTCAGTGGAGCATCGTGCGGTACGAGCCCGGCACGGACCAGCGGGCGAATCAGTGCCAGGAAGCCGGTCGGGTAGCAGCCTGGATTTGAGACGCGCGCCGCCTCGGCGATCTGCGCCGCCTGGCCCGGCTCCAGCTCGGGAAAGCCATAGGTCCAGCCATCGGCGACGCGGTGCGCGCTCGATGCGTCGATCACGCGGACCTTGGCGGCCTTGATCATGTCGACCGCTTCGCGCGCCGCTTCGTCGGGCAGGCACAGTATCACGAAGTCCGCCGAATTGAGCGCGTCCTCGCGCTTTGCGGCGTCCTTGCGGTCCTTGTCGCCGAGGATGATCTGCTCGATTCCCGCGCGGCCATCCAGCCGTTCGCGAATTTCCAGGCCCGTGGTGCCAACGGCGCCGTCGATGAATACCCGGATGGTCATGCCGCCGGCCGCTCCAGCACCGAAGCCGGAACATAGCCCACCAGCTTCTGCCCCGGGGCGACACCCCAGGCATGGTCGCCGGCGAGCTCGAGCACTTCGAACACGTCGCCGCGCTGCAACTGGGTCAGCACGTCCGAATCGGGCCTGGGACCCGCATGCAGCGAAACGGTGGAGGCGATGGCACGTGGCATAGGTGCAGCATAATGGGGTGCGAACACCCGATCCGCCAGACGCACGTCTGCCAGGTCACGACGCACGGCATCGACCTTGGGATCGATGGCTACCGAACGACCCTTCAGCGAGAAACGCTTACGCGCTGGCCCTGCGGGCGACTGGCTCGGCGAGGTGCCCGCCGGCGAGGAAATGCCCGAATTCTGCAAGAAACTCTGCCCCTTCTGCGGTCTTGGCGACGAAGATGTTCCGCTTGTCGGTATCGTCGCGCTGACGGCGCAGATAGCCGAGCGTGCCCAGACGATTCAAGGCACGCGTGACGACGGGCTTAGAGACGTTCAAAGCCCGTGCCAATCCACGCACGGTATGGGGGCCGGGATCCAGATAGACGAGCATCAGCAGTGCCATTTGCCGATTGGTAAGGTCCGGTTCGCCAGATCGCACATAGTCGATCAGCGTGTTCTTCCACGAAGAAAGCGAGCTGTCGGTCATTGCGTTCACGGCATATACTCTGTTGTTACGCCCCCGGTACGCCAAGGGTCTTCATCTCAACGCGCATGAAACGATCCGGTTTCGCTCCGGCTGCGAAATGTTACATCTTTGTTGGGCATGTCCGGCATGAAGGGGCGAGCCGGTGGTTGATCGCGGCGGGCTGCTCCCCTATGTGCCGCCTTTCTTGAAGAGGTCCGCGCGCTACATGTTTACCTTCCTGCTCATCATCCAGGCCTTCATCGCGGCGGGTCTCGTCGGCGTGATTCTCGTGCAGAAGTCGGAGGGCGGCGGCCTCACTTCGAGCGGCAGCCCATCGGGCCTGATGTCGGCGCGCAGCGCGGCGGACTTCCTGACGCGCAGCACCGCGGTCCTCGCGACGATGTTCATCCTGATGTCGATCGCGCTCGCCTTCCTGGCGGCGAGTCGCCACGGCTCGACGATCGATGCGTCGCTCCAGCGCGCCACCCCGGCCACTGCGCCCCAGGCGCTGCCGACCTCGGCTCCTTCGGGCAGCGCGCCGTTCGCGCCGGCCCAGGGCAACGCCACCGTGCCCGCCGCTCCGGCGGCCCAGGGCAACAGCGCGGTTCCGATCGCCCAATAATTCGCCGACCCGGGGCGATCCCGGGTTCGTCCACAAAAATAGTGCCCGGTGGCGTGATTCGCACGCTTCCGGCGCGCGTCCATTCACGTTAGGCGTTTTCTCCCATGGCGCGGTATATCTTCATCACCGGCGGCGTGGTCTCCTCGCTCGGCAAGGGTCTCATGGCAGCGAGCCTCGCAGCTTTGCTCCAGGCTCGTGGCTATCGAGTCCGCATCCGCAAGTTCGATCCCTATCTCAACGTCGATCCCGGCACGATGTCGCCGCACCAGCATGGTGAGGTCTACGTCACCGATGACGGCGCCGAGACCGATCTCGATCTGGGGCATTATGAGCGCTTCACCGGCGTTCCCTCGCGCCAGAGCGACAACATCACCTCGGGCCGGATCTACAAGACGATCATCGAGCGCGAGCGCCGCGGCGACTATCTGGGCGCCACCGTCCAGGTGATCCCGCACGTCACCGATGCGATCAAGGTCTTTGCCCAGGCCGATACCGAAGACCTGGATTTCGTGCTGTGCGAGATCGGCGGCACGGTCGGCGACATCGAGTCGCTGCCCTTCGTCGAGGCGATTCGACAGCTCAGGAACGATCTCGGCCGCGGCAACTCGGTCAGCGTCCACCTGACCCTGGTGCCGTACATCGCCGCCGCCGGCGAGCTGAAGACCAAGCCGACCCAGCACAGCGTGCGCGAGCTCGCCTCGCTCGGCGTCCATGCCGATGTCATCGTCTGCCGCAGCGAAAAGCCGCTGCCGGAGAGCGATCGCGCCAAGATCGCGCTGTTCTGCAACGTGCCCGCCTCGTCGGTCATCCCGGCGCTCGACGCGAAGACCATCTACGGCGTGCCGCTCCAATATCATGCCGAGGGGCTCGACATCGAAGTGCTCCGCGCCTTCGGGATCGAAGCCGGCGAATCGCCCGATCTCACCCGATGGGAGCAGATCGTCGATCGCATCGAGAATCCCGAGGGCGAAGTCACGATCGGCGTGGTCGGCAAATATATGGGCGTGCCCGACGCCTATAAGTCGCTCACTGAAGCGCTCACGCACGGCGGCATCGCAAACCGGGTCAAGGTCAATATCCGCTGGCTTGACGCCGAGCTGTTCGAGCATGACGACCAGGAAGAGATCACTGCGCAGCTCGAGCCGCTGCACGGCATCCTGGTCCCTGGTGGCTTCGGCGAGCGCGGCAGCGAAGGCAAGATCGCCGGCGTGAAGTTCGCGCGCGAGCGGGGGGTGCCGTTCTTCGGCATCTGCCTCGGCATGCAGATGGCCTGTATCGAAGGCGCGCGGGCAGGCGGCGTAACCGACGCGTCCACCACCGAGTTCGGCCCCACCGCAGAGCCGGTGGTCGGCATGATCACCGAATGGATGACCACCGACGGCCTCCAGACGCGCGAGGCCGGCGGCGATCTCGGCGGCACGATGCGCCTCGGCGCCTATCCGGCCAAGCTGGGCGGCAATTCGGTGGTTTCCTCGATCTACGGCGCGGACGAGATCAGCGAACGCCATCGCCACCGCTACGAGGTCAACACCCATTACAAGCCGGTGCTCGAAGCCGGCGGCCTGGTTTTCTCCGGCATGTCGCCCGACGGGGCGCTGCCCGAGATCGTAGAGCGACCGGACCATCCCTGGTTCGTCGGCGTGCAGTTCCACCCCGAACTCAAGTCCAAGCCCTTCGAACCGCACCCGCTCTTCCGCGGCTTCATCGAAGCCGCGGTGCGGCAGAGCCGGCTGGTTTGACGATTTAGGAAAGGCCGGGCCGCAACGCCCGGCCTTTTCTTTTGAACCGCGCCCACGCTACAGCCCCAACAAAAGGGGCGCCGCATGTCGGATTTCGAATTCATCTTCTCTTTGTTCGGCCTGCTGCTCGGCCTGTCGCTCGCCGAAGTGCTCGGCGGGCTCGCCAAGGCGATCGAGGCGCGGCTGCGTCCCGACTCCGCGATCCGCATCGGCTGGCTGACCCCGCTGCTTGGCGCCTTCGTGATCCTCGACCTGCTGTCCTTCTGGCAGGCCGCCTGGGTCGTGCGCGACGTGGTCGCCGTCTCGGGCAAGGCGCTGATGGCGATCACTGCCTTTGCCGGCGCCTATTATCTCGCCGCCCGCCTGGCCTTCCCCCGCGAGGCCGACGAGCAGCCGGACTTCGACGCGCATTTCTTCCGCGTCCGCCGTGTCGTCATCGGCGTGATGTTCGCGCTGCTGCTCTGCCAGCTCGGCTGGTACGCCAGCCTTCCCAAGCTCGCTCCGCACTTGGTCCGCCCGCTGCCGCTCGGGCTCACCGGGGTCCTTGTTGCGCTGATGCTCGCCGCGATGTTCGTCCGCGGAGAGCGCTGGGCGCGGGCGGTGATGCTTGCCCTCGTCGCGCGCTATGTCGTGGTCTATCTGCTCTAGCTCCATGCGGCGGCGCGAAACACCGGAGAACGAGGCTACCAGGCAGGCACTGATCGGCTGGTCGGCGCTCGTGCTGGTGCCGGGCATGCTTTTCGTCTTCGGGCTGATCTATCTGGTCATGCCGCCCTACAAGCCACCGCCGCAGAACTGGGCCAATGGCACCTATACCAATCCCTGCTGCGCCCCGCTGGTCCTGCGCGACGGCGTGCTGGCGACGGGAGACAGCGACACGCACTATGTCGTTTCGGACGACAAGTCCGGACACCAGATCGAAGTCGCAACCGGCATCGGCGTGCGAGGCGGCAAGGTGGAGTTCGGCGGAACGCTCGCGTTCGTCCACTTCAACGACCCGCCACGCTATGTGCATGGTGCGGCGAAGTCGCTCCATTTATATGGGCTCGACGATTATCGCGCCTACACGTTTGTCAGGCAGGAATAGCGCGCGCCTCCACCGCCGCCCGGATCTTCGCTGCCACCTCGGGGGTGGCCGGATTGTAGATCATCAGGTTGAGTTCCGGCCGCCCCTCCACTGCGAAGGTCGAGAATTCCAGCTCGATCATGCCCAGCTCGGGATGCCGTAGCCGCTTCACCCCGTCGCCGGTGTGTCCGGCGACGTCGTTGCTCCGCCACAGCGCGTCGAACACCTCGCTGGTCCGCGACAATTCCTCGACCAGTGCGCTGATCTCCTGCGATGCGCCCGCCCGGGTGACGTCAGCCCGGAACGAGGCGACGACGAAGCGCGCCACGCGCATCCAGTCCTCCTGTGCCGCCTGCACCCGCGAATCGGAGAACATCCGCCGCAGGATGTTGCGTTCGGCCGGGGGCAGGGTGCCATAGTCGGCTAGCGTCGCCGCTGCCGCGTCGTTCCAGGCGACCACGTCCCAGGTCGCCGTCCGGATCATCGCCGGCACATATCCCATCGCATCGAGCACCCGCTGCAGCCGCGGCGAAATCCCTTCGGCTCCGCGATACTTAGCTTCGGGCGGATGGCCGAAGGCGAGCATGTAGAGATGCTCGCGCTCGGGCTCGGTCAGCATCATGCCCGCAGCGAGCCGGTCGAGAACATCGGCCGAGGGCGCTCCGCCGCGGCCCTGTTCCAGCCAGGTGTACCAGGTCGCGCTTATGTTCGATCGCTGCGCCACTTCCTCGCGCCGCAGCCCCGGCGTCCGCCGACGCCCGGCACCGAAACCGAAGCTCGCCGGATCGAGCCGGGTGCGCCGGTCGCGCAGAAACCTGCCCAGGGGGGTGCCGATCTCTTCCACAAATGATCCTGTTGTTCGTTATACTAGGATAAGCTCACTACTTTAACAGGAAGCGAACCGGGGCCACAACAGTCTTTCGAACGACAAACGGAGTATTCCCCATGCGTGTCTTCCTCACCGGCGCCACTGGCTTTATCGGCTCGCGCATTGTCCCCGAGCTGCGCGCCGCCGGCCATCAGGTGCTCGGCCTCACGCGATCTGATGCCGGCGCCGCCGCGCTCGAAGCGCAGGGTGCGGAGGTTCATCGCGGCACGCTCGAGGATCCCGCCAGCCTCGCCGCCGGAGCGGACGCCGCGGATGCGGTCATTCACACTGCCTTCGATCACGACTTCTCGAACTTCGTCGCCAATTGCGAGAAGGACGGGCGGGTGATCGCGGCGATGGGCGAGGCGCTCAAGGGCACCAGCCGCCCGCTGATCATCACCTCGGGCACCGGCATGGGAACGCCCGGGCCGGGCCAGCTTGCCGATGAGGATGTGTTCAACCTTGACCACCCCAATCCGCGCTCGATCTCGGAGATCAGCGGTGCGAAATTGCTCGATGCTGGCATCGACGTCCGGATCGTCCGTTTGCCCCAGGTGCACGACACGCATCGCCAGGGGCTGATCAGCCCGATGATCGACATCGCCCGGGCAAAGGGCTTCGCCGCTTGGATCGGTGATGGCGCCAATCGCTGGCCGGCCGGGCCGGTTGACGCCGTGGCGAAGCTCTACCAGCTCGTCCTCGACAAGGGCGAGCGCGGCGCGCGCTATCATGCAGTAGTGGAGGAGGGCGTGGCCGCCCGCGAAATCGTTGAGACCGTCGCCGCCGGGCTCGGCCTTCCGGCCCGTTCGATCAGCCCGGAAGAGGCCCCGGCCTATTTCGGCTGGCTCGGCATGCTCGCCGGCCTCGACATGCCCGCCTCCAGCGCGAAGACGCGCCAGCGCCTGGGCTGGCAGCCGAGCGGACCGAGCCTGATCGAGGACCTCAAGGCGATGGATTACGCGGCGGTCTGAACGCTCCGGCCTTCGAAGTTTGCAGCTCCAGCGATTCCCCTCCCTGCAAGGGAGGGGCCAGGGGTGGGTTAGAAAAGGTCGGGCTCGATGCCCGGCCTTTTCTTTTTTTTCGAGCCGGCTGGCTGGGCGCCCCCGGCGTTCGCCGGGGGCGCAACCCACCCCGCCCCCTCCCTTGCAGGGAGGGGAGAGTTCGGGCCTACTCCTCAAACCGCCCCACACCCTCCCGATCGCGCACATAATGATGCGCAAGCGGGAAGGGCGGCAGCCAGGATTCGCGGCGGATCGTCCAGTTCTCATAGGTGGGAACGAACTGGTCCGGAGCATCCAGAGAACCCAACGTCACTTCGATCTCGTCGGCATAGCGCGCGAACACCGACGAGCCGCAGGTAGGGCAGAAGCAGCGCCCCTTGTAATCGCGCGTCTCGCCGGTGATCGTCACCGCGTCCTGGGCGAAGATCGCCGTGGCGTAGAACAGCGCGCCATGGTGCTTGCGGCAGTCCAGGCAGTGGCACAGCCCCACGCGATAGGGCGCGCCGACAGCCTCGATCCGCACCGCGCCGCACAGGCACCCGCCGGTAACTCGTTCCATGCCGTTGTCCTTCTTGATCCTTCGGTCGCGGAGCTTCACAGCCCCGTTCCCGCCTCCATCGGCAGCAAAACCCTTCCAAACGCCACCCGGTTTCGACTAGCGGGAAGGGCATGCGCATCTTGTTCGCCTTCCTCGCCCTGCTCTTCGCCACCGCCGCCGCCCCGCAGCAGGCTGGTACGATCCGCGTCCGACTGGTCACCTCGGCGGGCAATATCGTCGTCGCGCTCGATGCGAAGCGCGCCCCCAAGACCGCCGCCAACTTCCTCGCCTATGTCGATGACGGCCGGCTCGACGGCACCGAATTCTATCGCTCGGCCCGGCGCAAGGGCGATGCCATCCACGGCTTCGTCCAGGGCGGTATCGGCACCGATGCGCGCCGCATGCTGCCCTCGGTGCCGCTCGAATCGACCGCGCAGACCGGTCTCAAGCATCTCGACGGCACGATCTCGATGGCCCACGGCCCCAATCCGGACGGCGCCAACTGCAACTTCTCGGTCATGGTCGGTCCGAACCCCGGGCTCGACGCGCGGGGCCAGTTCCGCGGCTTCGCGGCGTTCGGCAAGGTGATCTCGGGCATGGACGTGGTGAAGCGCATCCTGGCGATGCCCACCGGCGGCGGCCGCGATGCGATGAAGGATCAGATGATCCTCCAGCCGGTCAAGATCCTGCGTGCCGAGCGGCTCGACGGCGTGGCGCGGCCCACCGGCCGCGTGAAGCCCTGGCTGATCGGCGTGCCCGCGTCGCGATGATTCCGCTCCGGGAAGCCCTCGGTACCACCGGAAACAATCCGGACATTAATTTTCATCCATTTTGGAACGATCGCCCGCGCCCTTCCTAAGACGGGAGTGGGATAGATCGAAAAAGCCCTCCGCTCGCAGGCTCCTCGCGTCTTGCCCGAATCTGTTCGGATGCCGTCCCCCTGGGGTGCGGCAAGGAGGAAATTGATGTTCATTCGGAATATGCCGATCCCGCGAAAGCTCGCGGCGGCCTTTGTCACGCTCGTCTGCATCTTCGCCGGCATCGGCTGGCTGCTCTTTTCCAGCCTGCAGACGGTCGGCGCCGCCTCCGCGGACAAGGAGCGTGCGTTCGACGTCACTGCCAGTGCCAACCAGATCATGACCCAGATCCTCGAGGAGCAGAGCGCGATCCGCGCCTTCGTCATTCTCCGGAACGCCGACTTCCTGGCCACCTATGGCGATGCCCGCAAGAAGGTCGATGCCTCCGCCACCGCGTTTCGCAGCGAGACCAGCCTGCCTGAACAGCGGGCGCGGATGGACAGGCTCGTCGCCGCCGTCGCGGAACTCGACGGCAAGCTCGATCACATGGTCGCGCTGGCGAAGAACCCGGCAACGCAGGGCGAGGCGCAGCAGCTGGCTGGCGTCAAGCAGCTCGGCAAGATCCGGGACATCATGAGCGAGATCAACACGGTCCAGGAGGATCGCATCGCCTCGACCCGCAAGGTGGAAGCCGAAGCGCGTGCCGGCGCGGTGGCTGCCCTGTCGATCGGCGGCGCGTTCGGCATCGCCATGGCGGTGCTGCTCGGCTGGCTGCTCACCTCGATGATCGCGCGTCCGATCAAGCGGATGACGTCGCTGATGGGCCGCCTCGCCGGCGGCGAGAATTCGATCGAGGTGCCCGGCACCGAGCGCAAGGACGAAGTCGGCGGCATGGCCAAGGCGGTGCTGGTGTTCCGCGATGCTGCCGTCGCCAAGGAAAAGGCGGATGCTGCGAAGCTGGTCGCCGATGCCGAGCAGAAGCACGTCGTCACCGAGCTCACCAACGGCCTGGACAGCCTGGCCAAGGGCGACCTGACCGCGGAGATCAACAGCGAGTTCGCGCCCGACTATGGCGCGCTCAAGACCAACTTCAACTCGGCGTTGGCTTCGCTGCGCACGTTGATCGGCTCGGTCGTCGAAGGTGCCGCGAGCATCCGCACGGGATCGGGCGAGATCGCCCAGGCCTCGGAGGATCTGGCCCGCCGTACCGAGAGCAATGCCGCCTCGCTCGAGGAAACCTCGGCGGCGATCAGCCAGATGGACGGCCGGCTCAAGGCGACTGCCCGTGCGGCGGGCGATACGCTGTCGCGGGCCGACCAGGCGATCGCCACCGTCGGGGATGGCCGCTCGGTCGCCGATGAGGCGGTCCAGGCGATGGGCCGCGTATCGGAAAGCGCCAAGGGCATCGACAGCGTGATCGAGGGCCTCGACAAGATCGCCTTCCAGACTCGCGTGCTCGCCATGAACGCCGCTGTCGAGGCGGGCCGTGCGGGTGAGGCCGGCCGCGGTTTCGCGGTCGTCGCCGATCTCGTCAGCGCGCTCGCGATGCGCGCCGAGGAAGAAGCCGGCCGCGCCCGCGACCAGCTGACCGCCACCCAGACCGACATCGTCGCGGCGGTGGAGATGGTCCAGAAGGTCGACGGCGCGCTCGTCGCCATCTCGGGCGATGTCGACCAGGTCCACGACCTGCTCGCCAACATCGCCGGCGACAACGAGGCGCAGTCCTCCGCCGTCACCCAGATCGCAGTGGCGATCGGGACGATGGACCAGGCAACCCAGCAGAATGCCGCGATGGTCGAGGAGACCTCGGCAGCGGCGCGTAACCTGAGCTCCGAAGTCCAGCTGCTCTCCGAACAGGCCTCGGCGTTCAATATCGGCTCGGGCCAGGCTCCGGCGCGGCGCCCTGCCGCTTCCGGGCGCGGCATTCGCGAGAAGGTCGCGCCGGGCTATGCGTCGCCCGTCAGGCCGCTGCCGGCCGCCGCGGTCGCGGCGCTCACGCCGTCGGACGACTGGGCCTCCTTCTGAGGAAATCTCGGAAATCAAGTGAACCTGATGCAAGTTAGGAACGCAGCTCACCTATATTGAACTGCGAGCATGGAAGAGGGGAGGGCGGAAGTCCTTCCCTCTTTTTGCTTTCCGGGAGCCGACGGCAGGCCATAGCCCTTTCCTACACACAAATGTTCCACTAATGTTCCGACGTCCCGCAAGGGCCGCTCTTTGAACTGGTGAAGCAGCAGCGAAGGACTGTGCGAACTTTCGTGTCCGCAACTGTCCGCTCGTGCGTCCTCCCGCTCTCGCGGGAGCGATACGGAATGGGCCGCGACACCCCGCGAGCGGCACAAACTCCGCCAACATCGGCGCCCGACGCATCCGTTTCGCGCGCACAAAACAAAGGGCGCCCGAACCGAAGTCCAGGCGCCCCCCGCTGCGACGTCCAAAGGGAGGAAGACGTCGCTAGCTCCGGTGTGTCAGCTCAGGCGGCGTCCGCCTCGCGATGCTCGATCGGGGCAGGCGCGCTGCCGCCGTTCACGGCGATCTTCTTGGGCTTCATCGCCTCGGGCACTTCGCGCAGAAGTTCGATCACGAGCAGCCCATCGGCCAGGTCGGCATTCTCGACGCGGACGAAGTCGGCCAGCTCGAAGCGGCGCTCGAAGCTGCGGGTGGCGATGCCCAGGTGCAGATAGGCGCCCTGGTTGTTCTCGTTCTCCTCGCGCTTCTTGCCGGCCACCAGCAGCAGGTTCTGCTGCGCGGTGATGTCGATCTCCTCGGCCTTGAAGCCGGCGACGGCGATCGTGATCCGGTAGCGGTCCTCGGCGACTCGCTCGAGGTTGAACGGGGGATAATTCTCGGATGCCTGCTGGCGGGCACTGGCCTCGAGCAGGTCGAACAGCCGGTCGAAGCCGATGGCCGAGCGGCGGAAGGGAGTGAAATCGAACTGGCGCATATCAAGACCTCTTGTTGGAGCGAATTGAGCGATATTCCGGGCGCCCGGTGATCCGCGACGCCGCGTCCGCGGCCCTTTCCGGCACCGCGTGAAGCTCAGATTGTGTTGGAGATCGGGGCTTTCAAGTGCGCCGAAACGAGCGGCTTAAGCGACGATCAACCAAGGCTAGGCATCGCTAAACATCTCCTTGCTCGCTAATACCCATCAAAGAAGTGGAGATTAAGCGCAACACGGCCAAAGGGGATGATCATGAGCCTTGCTTCGCTATCGCTGCTACTTCTAGCCAGTACTGCCACGACGCCGATCGGCGTCACCCGCGACGATCCGGCGCCCGTCGTCGCCACCGCCGACGAGCAGGACAAGGCCAAGCCCGCGCAGGACGGCAGCGGCGAGATCGTCGTCACCGCCCGCCGTCGTGAGGAGCGGGCGCAGGACGTGCCGATCGCCATCTCCGTGATCGGCGGCTCGACGATCGAGAATAGCGGCAACACCAACCTCAACCGCCTCCAGACCGCGTTGCCGGCGGTGCAGTTCTACTCGAGCAACCCGCGTAACTCCGCGATCAACATCCGCGGCCTTGGCGCGCCGTTCGGCCTCACCAATGACGGCATCGAGCAGGGCGTCGGCTTCTATCTCGACCAGGTCTATATCGGCCGCATCGGCGCCTCGACCTTCGACTTCGTCGATGTCGAGCGGGTCGAGGTGCTGCGCGGCCCCCAGGGCACGCTCTACGGCAAGAACACCACCGCCGGCGCGATCAACATTACCACCCGGGCGCCCAGCTTTACCCCTGAGAGCAAGGTAGAGCTGACCGTCGGCAATTACGACCTGATCTCGGCCAAGGCGTCGGTCTCGGGCCCGCTCAGCGACACGGTGGCGTTGCGCGTTTCGAGTGCGGTCACCAGCCGCGGCGGGACGATCGACAATGTCCGCACCGGCGAGGACCTCCACAAGCTGCGCACCAGCAGCTTTCGCGGCCAGCTCCTGTGGAAGGTGAACGAGGATATCGACCTGACCTTCTCGGGCGATTGGAACCTCCAGAACCCGCTGTGCTGCGTCCAATATTATGTCCGCACCGGCACGACCCAGCGCCCGCTCGCCCGCCAGTACGCCGCACTCGCCACGGCGCTGGGCTATGCGCCGCCGAGCACCGACGCGTTCGACCGCAAGACCGATCTCGATGCCGAGATCAACTCGCGCCAGGAGATCGGCGGCGCGTCGCTGGTCGCCAACTGGAACCTCGGCCCGGCGACGCTGACCTCGGTCACGGCGTGGCGCTATTGGGACTGGCAGCCGAAGAACGACCGCGATTTCATCGGCCTGCCGATCACCACCATCTCGCAGAACCCGTCGCAGCAGAAGCAGTTCAGCCAGGAACTGCGCATCGCCTCGAACGGCGATGGCCGCCTCGACTACACGCTCGGCGCCTTCTTCTTCCATCAGACGATCAATACCCAGGGCTCGCAGGTCCAGGGTGCGGCCGCCAGCCGCTGGCTGCTCTCGGGCGCCGATGCGCTCAACCCGAACGTGCTCAACGGGCTGACTTCGACCAACACGATCAGCTTCGACAACACCAGCTTCGCGCTGTTCGGCAAGCTCAACTGGGAGCCGGTGGACGGCTTCCATATCGCACCGGGCCTGCGCCTGAACTACGACAAGAAGTCGGGCTATTACGACTCGGTCGTCAGCATCCACAACGCGCAGTATAATTTCGATGCCAATGCCGATAACGTCGCGGCGCTTTTCGCCGCCACTTCGGGCGCGGCGCGGACGACCTTCCAGAACCAGATCAACACGCTGGCGCCGCAGCGCTACAGCCCTAGGTTCAGCGACTGGAACGTGTCGGGCGACATTACCGCCTCGTACGACATCTCGCCCGACGTCCATGCCTATGCGACCTATGCGCGAAGCTTCAAGTCGGGCGGCATCAACCTGTCGGGCCTGCCGCTCAACTCGACCAGCACCGGCGTCGATCTCGCCACCCAGACGGTGAAGCCCGAGAAGGTCGATCACTTCGAGATCGGCCTCAAGACCCAGTTCCTCGATCGCCGTCTGACGCTGAACATCGCCGGCTTCTGGACCGAGGTGAAGGACTATCAGGCGACGGTGAACAACAACGCGATCAACGTGATTCGCGGCTATCTCGCCAATGCCGGCAAGGTCCGCTCGCGCGGGTTCGAATGGGACGCCTCGTTCCGCCCGAGCCGCCAGGTCAACTTCTACTTCAACGGCGCCTATACCGACGCGAAGTATATCGACTTCAAGAATGCTCCGTGCCCGCCCGAACTGAGCGGCGGCACCGCCACGGCACCGGGCGGCGTCACCGATCCGGCAGGCACACCTGGCGGCCGCAGCCCGGCCTATTGCGACATTTCGGGCCAGGTGCTGCCGGGCATCTCGAAATGGGCGCTGAGCTGGGGCGGAGAGGTTCGCCAGCCTGTGGGCGATGGCGATGTCTATCTCGGCTATGACGGCAGCTGGCGCGACCGGTTCTCGTCCAACCCGTCGCCTTCGGCTTACACCTGGATCGAAGCCTATTCGCTGTCCAACGTCCGCCTCGGCTGGCGGCGCGCGGACTTCAATATCTATGGCTGGGTCCGCAACGTCTTCGACAAGCAATATTTCGAACTGCTCTCGACCCAGTCGGGCAGCACCGGCCTGATCGTTGGCCAGCCCGGGGATCCCAGGACCTATGGCCTGACGGTGAGCAAGAGCTTCTGAGGCTTCACGATCTGACCTCCTGCCATGGCCGGGGGAGGTTAGGGGAAGGGAGGCGGCGCCCGCACCGTCTCCCTTCTTTACCTGAGCGGTCGCGGGTGCGATTTGCGGGAGGCGGGGATTTCAGGGCCCTGAAACGGCAAACGCCCGGACCGTTTCCGATCCGAGCGCCTGCGTGACGAATGCTCGTCAGCCCCCTTTGTCAGGTCCATGCCCACACACTCGTACTTGCCTACGAGCGGGACTTGGAACCTCCCCGAACCACGGCCTTTCGCCTGCGTTTCGACGAGGGTTTTGCTAGGCGCACGAACCCGCTTTGTCACTGGCATTACAAAGGGTAGGCGCAGATTGGTGTCACCCTGTGTTGAATCGGCAACATAGTGGTCGGCAGTAGGAATTCGCCGCAGCCGTTGCGGGAATTCGTTACACCCCCTAGAGCAAGGGCAGGGCACCCTTCTCGGCGAGTTACCGGACGCGCATGCTGCTTTCACGTTACGAACGGATGATCGCCCGCCGCTATTTGCTGCCCGGGCGGAGCGAGGCGTTCATCGCCGTCGTCGCCGGGTTCAGCCTGGTTGCCGTCATGCTGGGTGTGGCCGCGCTGATCGTGGTGATGAGCGTCATGAACGGCTTTCGCGCCGAGCTGTTCGACAAGATCACCGGATTGAACGGCCATGCCGTGGTCCAGGGCTATGGCGGCCAGCTGCGTAATTGGCAGGAAGTGCTTGCGCAGGCCAAGGCGACGCCTGGCGTCACCAGCGCCACCCCGCTGATCGAGCAGCCGCTCTTCGCCACCTATAGCGGCCGCGCCGAGGCCATCCAGCTGCGCGGCATGCGGATCGAGGATATCCTCGACAATCCTACGCTCAAGGGCAAGGAAGTCGTCGGCTCGCTCAAAAGCCTGAAGCCCGGCGGCGAGCAGATCGCGATCGGCTCGCGGCTGGCGGAATCGCTGGGCGCCACCGTCGGCAGCGAGGTTTCGATCTTCAATCCCGCCGGCGCGGCCACGCCCTTCGGCACGATGCCGCGGATCGTGAAGTACAAGGTCGCCGCGATCTTCGAGATCGGCGTATACGACTATGACAAGGTGTTCGCGATCATGCCGCTCGAGGACGCGCAGACGCTGCTGCTGCTCGGCGATGGCGTCTCGATGATCGAGCTCGAGACGACGGACGCGGACCGGGTCGGCGAAATCCTCCAGCCCTTGGGCGACAAGGTGAGCAGTGTCGGACAGGTCACCGATTGGCGGCAGATGAACTCGCAACTGTTCGAGGCGCTGGCGGTGGACCGCGTCGTCTCCTTCACCATCCTGTCGATCATCCTGGTGGTCGCGGCCTTCAACATCGTCTCGTCGCTGATCATGCTGGTGCGCGCCAAGACCCGCGACATCGCGGTGCTCAGGACGATGGGCGCCACCCGCGGCGCTCTTATGCGTATCTTCGTCACCGTGGGCACCACGATCGGCGCGCTGGGCGTGGCGGCGGGCGGTGTACTCGGCTTCCTGTTCATCACCTTCCGCGAGCAGGTGGTCAGCTTCATCGGGCTGGTGACAGGTCAGAATATCTGGGATCCCTCGATGCGCTTCCTCACCGAACTGCCGGCCAAGACCGATCCGTTCCAGACGATCGGGATCTGCGTGATGGCTTTGATTTTCTGCTTCCTCGCCACCCTCTATCCGGCCTGGAAGGCCGCGAGCACCGATCCGGTGCAGGTGCTTCGCTATGAATAGCCTTGAGGGACGCGCCGTAGACGGCGCTGGGCCGGTGCTCCAGACGCGTGGCCTGAAGCGCAGCTTCAGTCAGGGCGGCCAGACGATCGAAGTATTGCGTGGTGTCGATCTCGACGTGCAGCCGGGCGAGATCGTCGCGCTGCTGGGGCCGTCGGGTTCGGGCAAGTCGACCCTGCTTCAGGCAGTGGGCCTGCTCGAAGGCGGGTTCGAGGGATCGATCCGCATCGCCGGCAAGGAAGCCGCGCAACTGCAGGCGGGCGGGCGTACGGAAGTCCGGCGGGATCATCTGGGCTTCGTCTACCAGTTCCACCACCTCCTGCCGGACTTCAGCGCGCTCGAGAATGTCGTGCTGCCGCAGATGATCCATGGTGCGCTGCGCGCCGATGCGGACAAGCGCGCCGAGGAATTGCTCACGGCGCTCGGCCTGGCGCAACGGCTGACGCATCGCCCGAGCCAGCTTTCCGGCGGTGAGCAGCAGCGCGTCGCCGTTGCCCGCGCGCTCGCCAACAAGCCGGCTTTGGTGCTGGCCGACGAGCCGACGGGCAACCTCGACGAGGCGACTGCGGACAAGGTGCTTGCCGAGTTCCTCACGCTGGTCCGCAACCAGGGCTCCGCCGCGCTCATCGCCACGCACAACGAGCGCCTCGCCGCACGGATGGACCGGGTGATGCGGCTGCATGAGGGTCATCTGGAGTGAATCCCTGGCGTGAGGTGCCGACGCTTGCGGGCCGTCACGTCACGCTCCGGCCGATGGTTCGCCAGGATCGCGCCGGGCTGCTGGATGCGTTCGAGGGGCTTCCCCAGCTCTTCCACACCACCGTGCCCGACCAAGACAATATCGATAGTTGGTTCGACCGGATCGGGGGCGATGTTGCGGCAGGTCGTGCCTTGCCCTTCACCGTCCTTGATGCTGATGGACGCATTTCCGGCGTCACCCGCTTCATGCGGATGAGCCAGAGCCATCGCCGCGTCGAGATCGGCGGCACGCTCTATGCACCGCGCGTGCAGCGCACCGGGCTCAACACCGAGGCGAAGTACATGCTGCTCCGTCATACCTTCGAGGTCCTCGACGCGAACTGCGTCCAGATCCGCACCGATTTCCTCAACCACGCCTCGCGCCGTGCAATCGAACGGCTGGGTGCGCGGATGGATGGCGTGCTGCGCGGGCATCTGATCCTGAAGGACCATATGCGTGACAGCGTGGTCTATTCGATCCTGGCGCATGAATGGCCGGGCGTTCGCCGCAATATCGAGCTGCTGATGGCGCGTTACGAAGGAGAGACCGCATGACTGCGATCACCGATATTCCCGTGACCAAGTCGGGCGGGGAGGCGACAACGCTCGCCGATCACGCCGGCGAAGTGCTGCTGATCGTCAATACCGCATCCAAATGCGGCTTCACGCCGCAATATGCCGGGCTTGAGGAACTCCATCGCAAGTACAAGGATCGCGGCTTCTCGGTGCTCGCCTTCCCATGCAACCAGTTCGGCGCGCAGGAGCCCGGCGATGCTGCGGAAATAGCGAACTTCTGCTCACTAACTTACGATGTGAGCTTCCCGGTCTATGCCAAGATCGACGTCAATGGCGACAATGCCGCGCCCCTGTTCGAAGCGCTGAAGAAGGCGGCGCCCGGCGTGCTGGGCAGCAAGGGGATCAAGTGGAACTTCACCAAGTTCCTGGTCGACCGCGCTGGCGACAAGGTCGAGCGGTTCGCGCCGACGACTAGCCCCGACGCGATTGGCCCCGAGATCGAGAAGCTGCTGTAAGCCGGTTTGGCGCCGGCAGCAGACGTACCGGCGGCGGCACCGGCCGGGCCGGACGGCGCAGGCTATCGAAGATGCTCGCCATCACGAAGCGGCTGGTCAGGCCGAGAAGCATGGCTGCGCCCGCCCGCTGCGGCCGTGCACGGCGCGTGCCACGTCCCTCCATGGGGGCGGCGTTACGCGGGCGGTGACGGCGCGGGGCAGGGGCTAGGGTCATGCGCTCGGCTACCGCAGCAGCGCTGGCCCCGGTCGCCCGGCGCCGCCAGACGACCTTTTGACCGGTCGGAATCTCTTCCCAATCCTCGCTGCCGATCGGGCGCAGTAGATCCTCGCCGCAGCGGATGCAAAGCGTGAACTCGGTCTCGCCGTTGCGATAATGGGTCGGCATCGCCGCATGACCAAGCAGGTGGCAGCGCAGCCCGGCCATCAGCGGCGGACCGGGCGGGCGCGGCGGCTGCCAGCGCGGGGTGCGTGGCGGTGCGTCAACTGCCAGGTCGCAAGCTCGCGGAAACGGCCATCTGTATGGGCCACGGCAAGCTGCGGATTCCATATCTCGAACCGATCACCGGCACCGACGACCAGCGCCACGCTTTCGATTCGGCCGAGATGGCGCATCACCGCTGGAAGCAGCAGTCCGCTCGTGCTGCGCGGGGCGACTTCGACGATGCCGAACAGCCGACGCATCCGTTCGTGATGCGCGCGGGCGTCGCGCCCGGCATCCTCGTCGGCGAGCCGCCAGCGCTCGGTGCGCGTTTGGATCTCGCCCAGATGCGATTTTGCATAGCCGACCAGGCACTGGTCGCGTTCATGGGTGGAGAGAAACAGGGGCTCGTCGGCGCCGGGGAGGCCGAGCGCATGAGCGGTGGGTTCTGCCAGCAGGACGTTACCGTCAGCATCCACTTCGCAAAGTGCGCACCCGAGATACAGCGAGCCCATTTTACCCCTTCCAACGCAACGCGTTACGCCACTGTCCACAAACTTATCCACAGGGTTAACGCACATCAACCAAAATATGCGCGATAAGGTGTTTCTGGTGCGAGACGAGGTGTGCGTGCGGCGGGCCGGGCGGCCCGGGCCGGGACAGCTGTTAAATCGGCATTCATCGCAAACCCGGCATCGACGTCGGGGATCGGCTTGAACGGCGGGGAAGGGGCAACTAGAGGTGCCCCGGAAAGCCCCCCGCTCTTTCCCCGTCTATGGAGAGTTTCGCATGAACTTCGCTTCCAAGCTCGCGCTGGCCGCCGTGCTGTCGCTGGGCACAACTGCGCTCACCGTGGCTCCGGCCGCCGCGCAGAAGAAGAAGGATGAAAAGGCCGACCCGAACGCGCTCAAGGTGAGCGACGAGTTTCGGAAGCCTGCCGCCCTCGCCGAAACCGCGGTGAAGGCCAAGGACTGGGCCACTGCCGAGCCGCAGATCGTCCTCGCCGAGGCTGCTGCCAAGAACGAGGACGAGAAATATTACTCGGCATGGCTGCGCCTGCAGCTCGAGATGGGCCGCGGCAACGAGAACGCCCAGATCGGCCCGCTCCAGGTCCTGTCGGTCAGCCCGCGCACCGCGCCGGACGCCGTCGGTCCCTACACGGCTCGCCTCAACTTCCTGCTGGGCAAGAATGCCGCCGCCGGAAAGAAGTATGCCGACGTCATCACCTACATGACCAAGGCGCGTCAGCTTGGCGAGAAGAACGTCGACGTTTCTCTGATGATGGCGAACGCCTACGGCGCCACCGGCAAGAACGTCGAGGCTGCCGCCGAAGCGCGCAACTCGATCGAGTTCGCCAAGTCGCTGGGCCAGAAGGCGCCGGAAGCCTGGTATCAGTTCGCCATCCCGAAGGTGAACGCCACCGGCAACCGCGATGCGATCGCGGACTGGCTGGCCTATTACCTGAAGGACTATCCGACGGTTAAGAACTGGCGCTGGGCGATGGAAGTGCTCGGCCAGGGCGCCAAGGGTACCGACCGCAATGCCAAGATCGAGCGCATCGACCTGTATCGACTGCGCCGTTCCACCAACGCGCTGGCCGATCGCGGCGACTATTCCGACTATGCCTATATCGCCCAGTCATCGGGCCTGCCCTGGGAAGCGATCTCGGTGATCGACGAAGGCCGCAAGTCCGGCAAGGTGCCGACAGCGGATCCGGACAGCACCAAGATCTATGGCGCGGCTCAGGCTGGCGTGAAGAGCAGCCCGTCGCTGGATACGCTGGCGAAGCAGGGTGGCGTCAACAACGCGGATGCGCTGCTCGCCGCTGGTGACAACGCGCGCGCGCTGGCACTGTACGATGCGGCGCTGGCCAAGGGTGGCGCCGACCTCAATGAGGTCAACTTGCATCGTGGCATCGCGCTGAGCCGACTGGGCCGCAAGGATGAGGCGAAGACGGCGTTCCAGTCGGTCAAGACCGGCCCGTTCGTCAACGTCGCTCTGCTCTGGCAGGTCTCGCTCGAATCGCCGCCGCTCAGCTGAGCGCGGCTTCGGCTACCGATAAGGAAGGGGCGGCCGCCGTGCCGCCCCTTTTTCGTTCAGGCGACCGGAACGCCGGGCAGCGCCTTGGATGTGCGAATGGTCAGCGAAGTCTTCACATGCTCGACATTCGGTGCCGGCGTGAGGCGCGTCGTCAGGATATGCTGGAAGCTCTGCAGATCGGGGGCGACGATCTTGAGGATGAAATCGATCTCGCCGTTGAGCATGTGGCATTCGCGGACCTCGGGGATCTCGGCCATCATCTGCTCGAACGCGCGCAAATCTGCCTCGGCCTGGCTTTTCAGGCTCACCATCGCGAACACGGTGAGATTATAGCCCAGCGCGGCGGGGTCGAGCGCGGCGTGATAACCGGTGATCGCGCCCTGCTGCTCGAGTGCGCGAACGCGCCGCAGGCACGGCGGCGCGGTCAGCCCAACACGTTCGGCAAGCTCGACATTGGTCATCCGGCCATTATCCTGAAGCAGGCCAAGAATCCGTACGTCGATATCGTCGAATCGCATTTATGTTCCTTTTAGCTTGTGATTCGTTTCCTTGTGTTGCGTTTAGACATAATATTATTACGTCGCAACGCAATTGTCCCACAATGCGACGTGCCGAAATGGGCGGTTCCGATCGGGCGTTTGGCGAGTTAAGGAATCGTTACGGCGCGCGTTGCAGCGCTGGGTAAAGGGTGGGCACGCGTTGCGCTTCGACGATACATTGGAGACCGTGCTCGCTTCGGATCTGAGCACGCCCTATGGCGTCCAGTCCGCATGGCGCCAGCTCGTCGATCTGATCGGGCGTCGCCGTGCCGTGGCCGGCAATCGCGCAATGGCGGTACTTCGCGCGATTCGCGATTCGGTGCCGCTGACGGTGCGCGCGGCGAGTGCTCGTGCACTCGAATTCTCCGATCCGCCGCCGCCCTTGGTTCGCCTGTTCGCACTGGATGAGTTGCAGGTCGCCTTGCCGGTGCTGCGCAGCGCCCGGATGAATTCGGCGGAATGGATCCAGCTCCTGCCCGAACTCGCGCCCGCGGGCCGCGCCGTGCTGCGCAACCGTCGCGACCTGAGCCCGGTGGTCCGCCGTGCGCTCGAGAGTTTCGGACCGATCGACTTCGTGCTGCCGGACGAGACGGTGAAGGAAGTCGCTGCGCCGGCCGAGCCCGCAGAAGCTGTGATGGCGGAAGAGGAGGTTGCGGAGGCCGTCGTCGCGATCGACTGGTCGGAAGTAGTCGAGTCCCCGGTTCCCGCCGAGCCCGAACCCGGCTTGGCCGAGGTGGAGCCGCAGCAAGAAGTTGTGCCCGATCCCGAGCCTGCTGAGGCTGAAGCGCAGTCGATCGTCTATTGGAGCGCCACCGCGCCGGTGCGCGACACCAGCCTGTCCGCGCTGCTCGCACGGCTACCGGAGCCGGCCTACGCTGTTCCCGTCGAAGCCGAAGCGCCGGCTCCGGCGGTCTTGGCGCCGCTCAATCCCGCGGAGGATCTGTCCTTCGTCGCACTGGCCGGCCTCGCCCCGTCCATGGCGCATTCCGCAGCGCAAGCCATTGAAGCATCGCAAAATCTGATCCGCTCGGTCCAATCCGGGACAGACGAGTCACTCGTTTCCGCTGAAGCGATTGCACCTCCCAAACCCGCGGCGCAGGGTCTGGCCATGGACTACGGAAACGCTCTTGTTGCGCAGAATGCGCAGCGGCTCGCGGAAGGCGCGGCGCACGACGACGGCACTTTCGAGATTGCCGAAGTCGTCGCGAGGATCGATGCGTTCTGGCGCCATCGGGAGGAAGCCGGCCCTGCCGAGTTGCCGATATTGCGCCCTGCCGACGAATTCCGTTTCGAGACCGATGCCAAGGGCATGATCCGTTGGGTCGATGGCGTCAGCCGCGCGCCGCTGGTTGGCGTATCGCTCGACAGCCAGGCCGCACCGGGCGCGACCGAGGCCTCACGTGTCGATGGCATCGCCGCCGGCGCCTTCCGCCGCCGGGCCGGCTTCTCCAATGCGCGGCTCGCCGTGGAAGGCGAATCGGATGCGGCGGGCGATTGGCTGATATCGGCGATTCCCGTCTTCGATCCGGCAAATGGCCGCTTCACCGGCTATCGCGGCACGGCGCGCCGACCGCGCGTGGATGAGCGCGCCGAGCCGCTGCGGACCCCGACGCCGTCGATGCCCGCCGATTCGCTCCGCCAGCTCGTCCATGAGCTGCGCACGCCGACCAACGCGATCGCCGGCTTTGCCGAGATGATCGAGGCGCAGATGCTCGGCCCCGTGGGCGATGTCTATCGTGATCGCGCCCAGGTGATCCGCGCCCAGGCGCGCGAGTTGCTTGGCGCTATTGATGACATCGACCTGGCTGCGCGGATCGACAGCGCCGCGCTGTCACTTGTGCCTGGCCAGATCGCGTTGCGCCCGGTGCTGGCGATGATCGTCGATGATCTCGCGCCGCTTTCGGAGCTGCGCGGCTCGGTGATCGCGCTGCCGATCGCCGACCTTTCCGTTACCGGCGATCGCCGTGCCGTCGAGCGGCTGCTTGCACGCCTTCTCGCTACGCTCGTATCGGCGAGCGGGCAGGGTGAGCGGATCGGTGTGCATGTGGCCGCCGAGGGCACCGACAAGGTGGCGATCACCATTGACCGTCCGCAGGCGCTGGCTGACTATCCGGGCGACCAGGTGCTCGACATCGATGACGAGCATGAGGACGCCACCTTGCTCGGCACGGGTTTCGCGTTGCGTCTGGCGCGCAATCTCGCCCGCGAACTGGGCGGCGCGCTGGTGATCGGGCCGGAGAGCTTGACTTTGCGGCTTCCGGCCGCCGTAAACGAGCAGGTGGGTCAGGCACATCTGAGCTGAAGTGGGCGAAGGGGCCCCCAATCGTGGCGGCTATCGCGTGCCGGCGCCCGATTCGGGTGCACGCGTGCATTGGCCGGATGATTTCGGCACGCGTTTCACGATCTTCGTCGATACCGAGGAGGAGTTCGACTGGGGAGCGCCGCTGCGCTCGGACGCCGACGGCACCAGCCATCTTACAGCGCTACCGCCGGTCCATGCGCGCTTCGCCGCGGCCGGCGTGCCGCTAACCTATCTGGTCGATTATCCCGTCGCGTCCTCCCCACTCGCCATCGAAGTGCTGGGCGGGGTGCTGGAAGATGGCCGCTCGGCGATCGGCACGCAGCTTCACCCCTGGGTGAACCCGCCACTGGAAGAGGAGGTGAACGGGTTCAACAGCTTCACCGGGAATCTCCCGCTCGCGCTGCAGCGTGCGAAGCTGGTGGCGCTCAGCGATCAGGTGACGCGCGCGTTCGGTAAGCGCCCGATCGTGTACCGCGCAGGTCGCTACGGGATCGGGCCGGAGACGCCCGCGCTGCTTGCCGAGCTGGGTTATCGGATCGATAGTTCGATGCGCGCCGGCTATGATTATTCGGCTGAAGGCGGCCCCGATTTCACCGGGATTGATAGGCACGCGTTCCGGCTCGGCAATGGAGTGATCGAGCTACCCTTTACCACCGTATTTACCGGTCGCATGCGGCGGGGCGGAGCCGGGCTGCACCGGAGGCTGGGGCGCTTGCCACGCGGGATCGGCGTGGCGGCGCGGTTGGGGCTGCTCTCGCGCGTTTCGCTCACGCCGGAGGACATGCCGCTGCACGAGGCGAAGGAGGCGGTGCGCGTCGCGCTGGGTGAGGGGCTGCGGTTGCTGAACTTCGCCTTCCACTCGCCTTCGGTCGAGCCCGGTCATACGCCCTATGTCCGCACGCAGGCCGATTTGACTGCGTTCCTACGCTGGTGGGACGAGATCCTCGCCTTGCTCGACCGGCTGGGCGTGCGGCCGGCATCTGTGGACGAGATCGTCGCAGCGTCTTGCGGCCCGGCCTGACCTTCCGCTAGGGCCGGATTGCTGGGGGCCTGTAGCTCAACTGGTTAGAGCTGGCCGCTCATAACGGCTAGGTTGCGGGTTCAAGTCCTGCCGGGCCCACCAGCGCCCCTTGTGTCTTCGGCTTCTAACGCCTAGGGCCGCAATCCGCGTCGGGGAGTGGCGCAGTCCGGTAGCGCGCCTGCTTTGGGAGCAGGATGTCGCAGGTTCGAATCCTGTCTCCCCGACCATTTCCTTACAATAGCGTAGCCGGCGCCGCTTCGCCGTCGAGCGCGCGGCGCAGGGCGTCGCGGTCGAGTCGGCCTTCCCAACGTGCCACCACGATCGTCGCCACGGCATTGCCGATGAAATTGGTCAGGCTGCGGCATTCGCTCATGAAGCGGTCCACACCCAGGATCAGCGCCATGCCGGCTACCGGGATCGAGGGCACCACCATCAGCGTCGCCGCCAGCGTGGCGAAGCCCGCGCCGGTCACGCCCGCGGCGCCCTTCGAGGTGAGCATCGCGGTGCCGAGCAGAATGAACTGGTCGGCGAGGGACAGGTGCACGCCGGTCGCCTGGGCGATGAACAAGGCTGCGAGCGTCATGTAGATATTGGTGCCGTCGAGATTGAACGAATAGCCGGCGGGGACGACCACACCGACCACTTCCTTGTCGCAGCCTGCGCGCTCTAGCTTGTCGATAAGGGCGGGCAGGGCGGCCTCGGACGACG
This sequence comes from Sphingomonas sp. GW821-FHT12D09, assembly GCF_058807215.1. Lineage (NCBI taxonomy): Bacteria > Pseudomonadati > Pseudomonadota > Alphaproteobacteria > Sphingomonadales > Sphingomonadaceae > Sphingomonas > Sphingomonas sp. GW821-FHT12D09. The sequence continues at coordinate 79,186 of NZ_JBXAQL010000001.1, forward strand.
AAGCGCCAAGGACGAGCAGCAGTTCGGCCTTTAGGTAGCGCAGCAGCTTCACGATGGAAAAGCCATTCAGCCGGGCGACAATGCCGAGCACGCCGAGGATGAACAGGAGCGAGGTGAGGTAGAAGGTCGCGACCAGACCGCCCAGGCTGACCAGCGCGGTGAGGCCGTATTTGCCGATGGTGAAGGCCATGGCGCCGAATGCGCCGAACGGGGCCAGGCGCATCAGGATGGCGACGATGCGGAACACCATCTCCGAGGCTTGCTCGAGCAGGTCGACCAGCGGGCGGACGCGCTCGCCGATGCTGGCCAGGGCGATGCCGCAGAGAATCGCGACGAACAGCACCTGGAGGATAGAGCCAGCGGTCAGCGCCGAGACCAGGGTGGTCGGGATGATCGCCATGATGAAGCCGGTGATGCTGGTCTCATGGGCCTGCTTCTCGAAACCGGCGACCTTGGCCTCGCTCAGGCTGTGCGGGTCGATGTGCATGCCGGCACCGGGCTGGACGACATGGGCGACGACCAGGCCGAGGAGCAGGGCGAGGGTGGAGAAGAACAGGAAATAGGCGAGCGCCTTGAGCACGACGCGGCCCAACGAGCCCAACTCACGGGCGCCGGCGATGCCGGTGACCAGGGTGAGGAAGATCACCGGAGCGATGATCATCTTGACCAGGTTGACGAAGGCGAGGCCCAGCCACTCGAGCGACGCACCCCAGGCGGGCCAGAGCGCGCCGACCAGGACGCCGGCGGCGATGCCGATCAGAACCTGGATGTAGAGGACCCGCCACCAGGGCTGGGGGGCTTGGCCCGTCGTTGCTGCGCTCATTTCCTCTCCCCCATTTGCCCCGGCATAGCGGAGCGCGCGTAAGGCCCAAACGGAAAAGGACGCCCCCTTGCGGGAGCGTCCTTCCTATCTCTCGGTCCGGCCGGGGCCGGGTGCCGAAAAGAGATCAGTGCGCGTTCGCGTTTGCCGCGTCGGCCTTGTTCTCTTCCACGTTCGCGGCGTTCTCGAGGACAGCCTCGGTGGTCGCGTTGGTGGTGTTGTCGGCAGCTGCTTCATACGCAGCGGCATTCGCCTCGTGCGAATCGGCAACGTTCTCGGCGGTGGTGTTGGTGGTGCCACCGTTGCAAGCCGCGAGCGACATCAGGCCGGCGGTCGCAGCAACAATCAGGATCTTCTTCATGCGGTTGCTCCTAAAGGAACTCAAACGTTTCGCAGCCGGCCCGATTAGCCGTCGCGAACCGTTGGAATAGCGGTCGTTGCGTTTGCGTCAATCGCAAATTCACCCATAGGCAAGATTTAGGACATTTTTTCGCCCAAATCTCGCCCGCTGGCGGCCATCAATGGCTCAGGCCGCCATAGGTTCCCTCACTCTCCCTCACCCTTGGGGATCGGCCCAATATCCTCCGGCGCGTTCGCTGTCACGGCCAACATCGTCGTCCAGGCTGCCACATTCTGCCGCAGCTGCTCCGGATCGATCTTGTCGAGCGTGTCGTCCGGCGTGTGATGATAATCGAAATAGCGCAGGCCCGACTGGCTGAGGTCGACGACGCCGACGCCGGTGTTGATCACCGGGCCGACATCGGTGCCGCCATGCGCGACTCCCCGCCCGCGCGAGATGCCGAGCGGGGAGAGGGCGACGGCCAGGCGGTCCGCGATCGGCTTGGCAGCGGCGGGCAGGTTCACTTCGAACTTCCAGACGCGGTCCGCACCGAAATCCGATTCCTGGGCCAAGACATGGCGCTCGTTCGCATGCGCCTTGGCATAGGCCGCGCCGCCGAAGCCGCCGACTTCCTCGGCACCGAACCAGACGACCCGGATCGTGCGGCGGGGCTGGCCGGCATCCATGATCCGCTTGGCGGCGGCAGTGGTGATCGCCACGCCAGCGGCATCGTCGATCGCGCCGGTGCCGAGATCCCAGCTGTCGAGATGCCCGCCAACCAGGATGATGCCCGCGGAGGGATCGCTGCCCGGCACATCGGCGATGACGTTGCCCGATTCGGCCTCACCCTTCATCCCCGCGGTGATCTGCACGCGCAGCTTCACCGGACCGCGCTTGAGCAGGCGGACGAGCTGCTCGGCATCCGGGAGAGACAGCGCGGCGGCGCCGATCGGCTTCACGTCCTTGGCCCAGTTGGTCACGCCGGTGTGCGGGTTGCGGTGATAATCGGTGCCGATCGAGCGGATCAGGATCGCCACCGCGCCCTTGGTCGAGGCGATGTTCGGTCCGGCGCGGCGGGCGCCGCCATAATAGCCATATTGCGAGCCGTCCTGCGTGGGCGTCATCGCATTGCCGACGAAGACGATCTTGCCCTTCACCGCTTCGGCAGGGGCTGCCTGGAGATCGGCGAGCGTCGGGAAATAAGCGACTTCGGCTTCGATGGGCTTAGGCCCCGTCGAGCCCGAATTGCCGAGTGCGGCGATGGTCAGCTTCTGCGCCGATGCGCCGAGCACTTCGGCAGTTTCGATCCCGCGCTCCCAGACCGGCATGCGGTAGGTCTCGATATGGACGTTCTTGAAGCCAAGCGCAGTGAGCTTCTTGACGGCCCAGGCGCGGGCCCGCGCTTCCGCCCCGGTCGCTGCCAGGCGCTGGCCGACTTCGGTGGTGAGGCCTTCGGTGATGTCCCAGGCGACATCGTCCTTGAGCGCCGCGTCGCGCAATGCGGCGACATCATGCGTCTGGGCGAGGGCGGGAAGGGGCAGGGCGAGCGCGGCGACAGCCGCGAGCAGGGTGCGCTTGGTCATGGCGGCGGACGCTAGTCGCCCCCGAAACATTTGCCAATGTGCCGCTGGTTTCCGGCACATTTCCAGGTGCCCGGCAGGCGAATATTCAACCGATTGGTTGTACAATTCCTTGAATCCCTTGATAGTCCAACGTGTGCGGGGGAAGCTCAACCGATTGGTTGAATGACACCCCGGACGCGGTCTTTTCTCTCCGGAAAAGGGCAACACACGAAATCCAACATTGCAAGCGCTGGGGTGACGCAGGTTAGTTTTCTCAAGGTCCGTCATCCCGGCGAAAGCCGGGACCAGAGCCACAAGTGGAACGGCGGAGAAACCCTGGGTCCCGGCCTTCGCCGGGATGACGAAATTGAGGCGTGCGCCTTGCCCGTGCCCGCGTTGCCATTTGGCCGGGTGATCGCTACATCGCGGCCAAACTTCCTGCACATCCAGACCTGCGAACGGAGACCGCCACGTGGCCGCCCAATACGCCTTCGTCATGAAGGACATGACCAAGACCTTCCCCGGCGCCAACAAGCCGGTGCTGAGCAACATCAACCTGCAATTCTATCAGGGTGCCAAGATCGGCATCGTCGGCCCGAACGGCGCCGGCAAGTCGACCCTGATGAAGATCATGGCGGGCGTCGACAAGGATTTCACCGGCGAGGCATGGCCGGGCGAGTATATCTCGGTCGGCTATCTGGAGCAGGAGCCCCAGCTCGATCCGACCAAGACCGTGCTCGAGAACGTCAAGCAGGGTGCGCGCGAGACCGCGGACCTGGTCGATCGCTTCAACGCGATCTCGGCCGAGATGGGCGATCCCAAGGACGACACCGATTTCGACGCGCTGATGGAAGAGATGGGCGAGCTCCAGACCAAGATCGACGCCGTCGATGGCTGGACGCTCGACAACCAGCTCGAAGTCGCGATGGAAGCGCTGCGCTGCCCGCCGGGCGACTGGTCGGTCGAGAATTTGTCTGGCGGTGAGAAGCGCCGCATCGCGCTCACCCGCCTGCTGATCCAAAAGCCGTCGATCCTGCTGCTCGACGAACCGACCAACCACTTGGATGCCGAAAGCGTCGAGTGGCTCGAGAACCACCTGAAGGAATATGCCGGCGCGGTGCTGATGATCACCCACGACCGCTACTTCCTGGATAACGTGGTGGGCTGGATCCTCGAGATCGATCGCGGCAAGTACTTCCCGTACGAGGGCAATTACTCGACGTACCTGGAGAAGAAGTCCAAGCGCCTCGAGCAGGAGGAGCGCGAGGAATCGGGCCGCCAGACTGCGATCAAGAACGAGCTGGAGTGGATCCGGCAGGGCGCCAAGGCCCGCCAGACCAAGTCCAAGGCGCGTATCGCCAAGTTCGAGCAGCTGGTCGAAGCGCAGAAGAACCGCACGCCGGGCAAGGCCCAGATCGTCATCCAGGTTCCCGAGCGCCTGGGCGGCAAGGTGATCGAAGTGGAGAACATCTCCAAGGCGTATGGCGACAAGCTGCTGTTCGAGAATCTCTCGTTCACGCTGCCGGCCGGCGGCATCGTCGGCGTGATCGGCCCGAACGGCGCCGGCAAGTCGACGCTGTTCAAGATGATCACCGGTGCCGAGACGCCCGACACCGGCTCGATCGAAATGGGTTCGACCGTCCGCCTGGGCTATGTCGACCAGAGCCGCGATCACCTGGACGACAAGAAGAACGTCTGGGAGGAAATCTCGGACGGCCACGACTATATGAAGATCAACGGGCACGACCAGTCGACCCGGGCCTATGTCGGCGCGTTCAACTTCAAGGGCGCGGACCAGCAGAAGAATGTCGGCAAGCTGTCGGGCGGTGAGCGCAACCGCGTCAACATCGCGAAGATGCTGAAGCGCGGCGGCAACGTGCTGCTGCTCGACGAGCCGACCAACGATCTCGACGTCGAGACGCTGGGCGCGCTGGAGGAAGCGATCGAGAATTTCGCGGGCTGCGCCGTGGTGATCAGCCACGATCGCTTCTTCCTCGATCGTCTCGCCACGCACATCCTCGCCTTCGAAGGCAACAGCCATGTCGAATGGTTCGAGGGCAATTTCGAAGCCTATGAGGAAGACAAGCGCCGCCGCCTGGGCGATGCGGCCGATCGTCCCACGGCGCTGTCGTACAAGAAGCTGACCCGCTAAAAAAGCGGTGCCGATCGGATATGAGCGCTGGCAGGGCGCGGTGGCGGATGCCGCCGACCCCTTGCTGGCGCTCTGCCGATCGATCTTCCCGGACTTCTCCGACGCCTATCTGCTCGACCGGCTGGCCAAGCTGGACGATCCGATGCTGTGGCTCGCCGTCGAGGCGGGCGAATGGAAGGGCTTCAAGCTCGGCTATCGACGTGGCGATGCGTTGCTCTACAGCTGGCTGGGCGGGGTCTCGCCCGACCTTCGTGGGCAGGGTGTCGCTTCCGAGCTGATGCGGCTGCAACATGCGGACGCCGGGAGCGAGGGCTATCGCTTCGTCGAGACCCGGACCCGCGCCGCCAACAATCCGATGATCCTGCTCAATTTGAAGCACGGCTTTCATGTCGCAGGCTTCGAGACCGATGCGCGCGGCATTCCCGTGGTGATCCAGCGCAAGGCACTCGCTTGATAATTAACTTGGCGATTAAAATTCATTAAATACAATTGTTTGCATCGCATATCTGAAGCGGATTATGCGATCCGGCCATAGGCGTTTTCGGTGCGCGCCAGTCGATTGCTCCGTTTTGACCTATAATTCCGGGAAAGACCTTACCCCCGGAGTTTAGAATGACGTTGAAGCAGAAGCTGCTCGCCGCGCTAGTGATGCTGGGGATCGTCCTCGGCGCCCTGATCGCCGGCTTTTCCTGGTCCGCGACGACGAGCCGGAACGCGCTGCATACGGTGCTTGCCGACCGCGTGATCCCGCTCAAGGATCTCAAGCTGGTCGCCGACAGCTATGCGGTGAACATCACCGATTCCACCCACAAGGCGCGCAACGGCAATCTCTCGTTCGCGCAGGCCCTCAATAACATCCAGAAGGGCAAGCGCGATATCGACGCCGCATGGAAGCGCTATGCGGCCACCGACGCCACGCCGGAGGAAGAGGCGCTCGCCAAGCAGGCCGAGGACGTCATGGCCAAGGCCAATGATGGCGTCGCCAAGGTCGAGGGCTTTCTGCAGGCGGGCGACCGTGTCGGTCTCGATCAGTTCGTGACCAAGGAACTCTATGCCGAGATCGATCCGGTTTCGGACAAGGTCGGCAAGCTGGTCGACATGCAGATCAGCGTCGCCAGCGACGTGACCACCGATGCGCTGGGCTGGGCGAAGGTCGCCAGCGCCATCGTGATCGTGCTCGGCCTGATCGCGCTCGGCGTGCTGGGCGGCGCCTTCTACATCGTCAGCCGCAAGGTGGTGGCGCCGATCAAGGGGCTGGCCGAGGTGATCCACGGCATGGCGCGCTCGAGCGGTGTCACCAAGGTCCCGCATACCGACCAGCGCGACGAGATCGGCGACATCGCCCGCTCGGTCGATGCCTATCTGGAATCGGTGATCGCCAAGGAGCGCGATGCCGCGGCCGCTGCGGCCAAGACGCAGAAGATCGTCACCACCGCGCTGGCCGATGGCCTTTCGGCGCTGGCGGCCGGCGACCTGACCGAGGAAATCCGTGTCGATTTCCCGGAGAGCTATGCGACGCTCAAGACCAACTTCAACAGCGCGCTGACCGCGTTGCGTGCCCTGATCGCTTCGGTGAACGAAGGCGCGTTGGCAATCCAGTCGGGTTCGACCGAGATCGCCCAGGCTTCGGAAGACCTGGCGCGCCGCACCGAAGGCAGTGCTGCCAGCATCGAGGAGACCTCGGCTGCGCTCACCCAGATGGATGCGCGCCTGCGCGGCTCGGCCGAGGCGGCCGGCCAGACCGTGCGCAGCGCCGACGAGGCGATCCGCGTGGTCGGCGACGGCCGCACGCTCGCCGAGCAGGCCGTCACTGCGATGGGCCGGGTCAGCGACAGCGCGCGCGGCATCGACGACGTGATCGAAGGCCTCGACAAGATCGCCTTCCAGACGCGCGTCCTTGCGATGAACGCGGCGGTCGAGGCTGGCCGTGCGGGTGAGGCGGGCCGTGGCTTCGCGGTCGTCGCCGATCTCGTCTCGGCACTGGCGATGCGCGCCGAGGAAGAGGCAAAGCGGGCGCGCGAGCAGCTGACGGTGACGCAGGAGGAAGTAGGCTCGGCAGTGGACGCGGTGCAGCGGATGGACACGGCGCTCGAGGCGATCTCGGGCGGCGTGGGCGCCGTGCACAAGCTGCTCGACGCCATGGCCGCGGACAATCAGGCGCAATCGACGGCGATCACCCAGATCGTCAGTGCCGTGAGCGAGCTCGACCGCGGCACCCAGCAGAACGCGGCGATGGTCGAGGAAACCTCGGCTGCCTCGCGCAACCTGGCGGTGGAAGTCGCCAATCTCGCCGACCAGGCCGGGCGCTTCCGCACCGGCCCGGCGACCAGCGCCACGCCGCGTGCCCGTTCGGCACCGCAGCTGCACAGCGTCGCTGCCTGAGGCTATCCCGGGGATCGCGCGCGGCTCGCTAGAAGCGGCGGGCGATCCCCAGATAGAGTTCCACGTCCGGGCTCGCGGCGTTGAGCCCGGCGACGGCGCCCATGTCGAGCTGGAGGTTCGACTTGGGCTGCCAGGCGATGGACAGGCTGGCGAGCGCCTGGGTGGCGTGCCCGGCGGGATCCCGGTCGCGCACCGCTTCGAGCTCGAGCGCGCTGCTCACCGACTTGGTCAGCGCCGCGCTGAGGCCGACCGCACTGCCATAAGCCAAGTGGCGGCCGTGGCGGTCGCTGTCGGGCGCGGCATTGACTTCCGGGGTCAGGGTCAGGCCGAACCTGTCGCCAAGGCTGTAGCTGAGCGGGACGATCAGCCCGCCGCCCCAATCGCCCGCGCCGAGCATCGCTCCGCCGGTGGGCAGGGTAGCGTAGGGCATCACTGCCAGCGCGAAGCCCGAACCGTCCGGATGCGAGAGGTTATGGCGCACGGCGAGGGTCGTGTCGCCGGTGCCGCTGGCGTGCGTGACGGCGCCCCCCTCGCGGGTGCGGACCGCGCCGAGCGCTGTCCAGCCGACCTGCACTTCGGTGTTTGGCGAGACGCCGTAGCGCAGCAGCAGGTCGCCAAAGGTGAAGCTGTCGCTGCGCTGGCCCGGCGCACGGTCGAGCGACCAGTCCAGCATGCCCATCTCCGCCACCAGATGCCCCGGATCGACGGTGCAGGCGGGCGTGTCGAGGCCGGGCCGGTCGGGGCAGAGCGGGCGAAGGTCCTGCGCTTGCGCGGTACCGACCGTAGCAAAAGCTGCGAGCGCCAGCAGGGGCAGATGCTTGATCATCCGCCCCTTATAGCCCTAGCCTTCGCGCAAGGGGAGCCGCATGCACATGATGAAATCGATCTTCCTCGCAGCCGCGCTGCTGGTGGCGGCACCCGCCGCGGCGCAGACGCCGGCGCTGCGATCCACCACCGATGCGTTCGACGCCTTCGCGACGTCCACCGTGACCCTGTCGCCGGCCGAGCGCGTGAAGCAATTCCGCGCGAAGTTCGACGCGCTGGTGCCGGGCTTCTACGAGCCGCGCTTTGGGGCGACCGAGGCGGAGTATGACGCGCGCGTCCAAAAGGTGCTGGAAGGCTATCCCGCGACGCGCGAGAAGTTCCTGGCGGTCGCGAAGAGCTTCTCGGCCGCCTACGCCACGGCCGGCACCCGCTTCCGCACCTTCTTCCCCGACTATGCGCCCGACATGCCGATCTATCTGGTCCATTCGCTGAACGAGATGGACGGCGGCACCCGCGAGCTGCGCGGCAAAATCGTGGCGATCTTCGGGGCGGACGTGATCGCGAAGATCCACGACCCCGCGTCGATCGGCCCGTTCCTCGACCATGAGATGTTCCACTTCCACCACGCGAAGTATTTTCCGGACTGCCCGGCCTTGTGGTGCTCGCTCTGGCAGGAGGGGCTGGCGACCTATGTCGCGGGACGGATGAACCCGGGGGCGGACGATCGCGCGCTGCTGCTCACCATCCCGCGGCCGATCCGCGCGGAAGTGGAGCCCCGGCTGGCCGAGGCGATGTGCCTGGTGCGCTCCAAGCTCGGGTCGACCGACCAGGACGATTATTCGATGTTCTTCTTCGGCAGGGGCGGGAAGGCGCAGGACGGCTGGCCGCCGCGCTTCGGCTATTATCTGGGCTATGTGCTGGCGAAGCAGCTGGGCGAGGGCATTTCGCTCGACGCGCTGGCCAAGCTGCCGCCGGAACAGGTCAAGGCGAGGCTGGAGGCGGCTCTGGCGGCCTATCGCTGTCCGACGATCAACTGACGCGCCGGACATAGGGATGGCCGTCGCGCCGGTCGACCTGGAAGCCTGGTACGGCCGCGAACAGATCGGAGAGACGCGAAAAACCGTAGTTGCGACTGTCGAAGCTCGAGCGATTGCCGGCGCGGGCACCGATCTCACCCAAGCTCGCATAGCCGTCGGCATCGTGTCGCGAGGCCTCATAGGCGTCGATCAGCAAGCGGACGACGTCTTCGCTGACCGCGGCCTTGGAAGGGATCGCGGCTTTGACCTCGGGCACCGCTGTTTCGGTGCGCTCGAATGTCTCGACGTTGATGAAGCGATTGCACGCCTGGCGGAAGCCTTCGGGTGTCTTGGTTTCGCCGAAACCATAGACTTCGAGCCCGTTCTGCCGGATTCGCGTAACGAGCGGCGTGAAGTCGCTGTCGGACGACATGATTCCGAAACCGGCGACGCGGCCGCCCCAAAGTAGGTCCATCGCGTCGATCGTCATCTTCATGTCGGCAGCGTTCTTGTGCTTGGTCAGGTCGAACTGCTGTTGGGGTTCGAGGGCATAGCGCAGCGCCACGTCGATCCATGGCTTGAGCGTGGGCTTGCTCCAATTGCCGTACATGCGGCGGATGTTGACCGTGCCGAGATCTGCCAGCACGGCCAACACCGGATCGATATGCTTCGCGGACGCATTGTCCGTGTCGATGAGCAGGGCGACGTTCCCGGTGGGTGGCCGCTCCTGCATCGCCTCAGGCCTTCTTGGCCGTCGCCGCGTCCACGCTCCACACGCCGCCGCCGGTGGCTGCGAGGTAGAGGAAGATGAAGCAGTAGAGCATGATCGCCTCGCCGCCGTTCGCGGCGGGGAAGAAGCCGCCCTTGGCGTGGATCAGGAAATAGCCGACCGCGCACATGCCCGAGGCGATGAATGCCACCGGGCGGGTGAACAGGCCGATCACGAGCAGCGCGCCGCCGACAAGCTCGATCACGCCCGCGGCGGTGAGCAGGGGGTTGAGCGGCATCGGGAAGGGCGGCAGGCCGAAGAACTTCGAGGTGCCGTGCTGCAGGAAGCCGAGGCCTGCGACGATGCGCAGGGTGCTCAGCAGTCTACCGGACCAGCTTGCGGGAATGGGCATGGGCATTTCTCCTCACGGCCACGCCCTTTGCGCGCCGTTTCGAGGCTGAAATGTTTCATCTCATGTCCGCCTGGTCAACCAACGCCCGGGAAACCGTGTGTTTCCGTTTCCAGAGCAGGGTTGGGCCCTTACGCCGTGAAGCGCTTGGTGAAGCCCTTGGCATGCTTGTCGCCGGCGCTCTGGAAAGCCTCGACATGATCGACCACCGCCATGGGCGGACCCTCCCGAAGCGCTTCGGTGAGCGAGACGAGCACCTCGTCATCGCCCTCGGCGAGCAGCTCCACACGGCCGTCGTTCAGATTGCGGACCCAGCCCTTCACGCCAAGCTGCTTGGCAAGGCGCACCGCCCAGTCGCGATAGCCGACACGCTGCACGCGCCCCGACACCAGAATACGCTGTGCCGTCATATATCCCCACGCTCTTTTACCCGGCCGGCGTCCCTCGCGGCCTGGTGCAACTCTATCATTTTGAAGATGCGAGGGAATCGCCTGCGGGTGCGGCTCATCGCGCCTTAGGGGTAAGTGATCGCAATCACTTCATATTCGCGTTCGCCGGTGGGCAGGGTGACGCGCCGGAGGTCGCCGATCCCGGCGCCGCGCAGCGCACGGGCGATCGGCGAGTTCCAGCCGACCAGACCCTTGCCGGCATCGGCCTCGTCATCGCCGACCAGGGTCAGCGTGCGGTGATTGTCGTCCTCGTCGGCGATCTGGACGGTCGCGCCGAAATAGACGCGGCTGCGGTCTTCCTGCTGGCTGGGATCGACGACCTTGGCCGCCTTCATCCGCCGGGAGAGGAAGCCGAGGCGCCGGTCGATCTCGCGCAGGCGCTTGCGGCCATAGATGTAATCGCCATTCTCCGAGCGATCGCCATTGCCCGCGGCCCAGGAGATGGTCTCGACCAGGGCGGGGCGCTCGGTGCCGAAGAGGGTGTCGTACTCGGTCCGGAGCACGGCATAGCCGGCGGGGGTGATGTAGTTGGGGCGGTCCATTGGCCTCTTCTAGCGCCAAGTTCGTCATGCTGAACTTGTTTCAGCATCCAAGGTGCCGCGAGGGATATCGCCTGTGGAGCGTTGGACCCTGAAACAAGTTCAGGGTGACGATGGGGGGTGGCTGACGGCAGGGCTCAGCCCGGCCGGTTCTTCCCCAAGTACCAGCTGGTATTCGCCGGCCCGCGCGAGCGCGCGCGCTCGGGGTTGAGCAGGTCGTAGACCACGGCGTTCTCGATCACGCGCTGGACGTAGTTCTTGGTCTCGAAGATCGGGATCTGCTCGATCCACTGGACGATGTCGCCGCCGGGCAGGCGGGGATCGCCATTGGCCCTGATCCACTTGTTCACATTGCCGGGGCCGGCATTGTAGGCGGCGATCGCCAGCGGATAGCTGCCATAGAGATTGTACATCCGCTGGAAATAGGTCGAGCCGAGCTGGATGTTGTAATCGGTGTTGGAGTTCAGTGAGCCCGGATCATAGCTCATGCCGAGCCGGGTCGAGACTTCGCGCGCCGTGCCCGGCATCAGCTGCATCAGCCCGCGCGCGCCGGCATGGCTGACCGCGTCGCGATCGAACTGGCTTTCCTGGCGGGCGATGGCGTGGACGATCGTCCAGTAATCCTGTTGCGACGCGGGTACCGCGACGGTGGGATAGCCGGCGGCGGTATAATCGGAGAGTCCGTTGGACATCGCGCTCTTGCCGACCAGCACGCCTAGGTCCGGACGGCCGATCGCGCGGCTCAGCTCGGCGGCGAGGATGTGATCGGTGTCGCTCGTCGCGTCCGTGGCGATCTGGCGGATGAACAGGCCCTGGTCCTGGCGATTGCCCATCGTGCCGAGCAGCTGGGCGGCGCGCACCGTCTCCTTGCGGAAGAATGCATCGCGCACCGCCGGATCGCCGACACGGGCATTGAAATCGGGCGGGCGCTTCAAGGGATTGCCGAGCCGTTCGGTGGCGAGCTGGCCGTAATAGACGTCGGGAAAGCCGGCAGCCTTGGCGAAGAACTTCGCCGCGGTCGCCTGGTCGCCGGCGACTTCGGCGGCGCGGCCGGCCCAGTAGAAGCCCTTGGACTGGGTGGTCGGCGTCTTCGAGCCATGGCCGTAGCGATCGAACATGCCGATCGCGTCGCGCGACCGGCCGAGATTGTTGAGCGCCACCGTGCCGGCCAGCCAGGTGAGGCTGGTATAATCGTCGCGCTCGCCAAGCGGCTGCTCGCTGATATCGGTGCCGGCCGGGAAGGCGTCATCGACTTGGCTGGCGATCTGATAGGCGAGGCTGAACTGGCCGTCCGACTGGGCGCCGCGTGCGGCGGTGAGCAGCACTTCGTACCATTCCTCGGCATCGCCCGGGAAGGAAGCGAGCTGGCGGGGCTGGGCGAGATAGGACCGCATCGCCGGGCTTTGGCCGGTGTCGCGCAGCCACAGCGCGCGATCGGCGATGAAGCCGGGATTGGTGCGGCCAAGCGCGAGCGCGTTCGAGCCCTTCAGGTCGGCATCGGGCGCCTTGGTGCGGAAGGCGATGCGTGCGTCGAACACCGGGCGCATGGCGGACGAGACATAGGAAAGCTGGCGCTGAGCGGCACTGAGCGAGCCCGACCAGAGCAGCATGTCCATCCGCGCGTCATGATCGGCTGGGGTGAGCGCCGAGGAAAAGCCGCCGAGCAGCGCGGTTTCGTCGCGCGGGCGCAGCACCCCGTGGCGCCAGGCACGGCGGGCCTGTTCCTCACCCTCGCTGCGGCGGCCGGATGCGACCAGCGCCTCGGCATAGCGCAGGCGACCGGCGGCGGTGAGCGGCGGAAACCGCTCGAAATAGCGGCTGACGAGGCCGGGCGCCCAGGTGCCGCTGTCCAGAATGGTCTCGGCAGCGGCGCGGCGGCCCTTCTCGCCGGGCCAGCCGGGGTGCATGAGCAGGAAATTGGCGTAGTCGGAAAAGGGGTAATTGTCCGACTGCTGGAGCCGCTTCCATTCGACCAGCGCATCGGAGAGCTGATCGGCCTGGATATAGGTCGGCGGCACGCGGGGAACGCCGGCTTCCAGCGCCACCTTGTACCACTGGATCTGTTCCTGCGTGAGTTGCGACGAGGCGGCGAGCCCCGAAACCCCCGCGAACAGCAACGCACTTTTGAACAGCGGAGCAAGCATACTGGACATGATACGCGTGTCGCCCCTATCTGCCAGCCCCGAATTGGGGAATTAAGGAAGATTCTGAGACCATGTTTTCGGGCTCCATTCCCGCGCTGGTGACGCCGTTCCGTAACGGCAGCTTCGCGGAAGAAGACTATCGCGCGCTAGTTGAATGGCAGATTGCCGAAGGGTCTGCCGGGCTGGTGCCGTGCGGCACCACCGGCGAGGCGGCGACGATGCCGAAGGACGAGCATTTCGAAGTCGTCCGCGTCTGTGCCGAGCAGGCCAGGGGCCGCGTGCCCGTGCTCGCCGGCGCCGGATCCAACGATACGCTGGTCGCGGTCGAGAATGTGAAGGCTGCGAAAGCCGCCGGTGCGGACGCCGCGCTCATGGTCCCGCCTTATTACAACCGCCCGAGCCAGGAAGGCATCTTCCGCCATTTCGAAGCCGTGGCGGAGAAGACCGATCTGCCGATCGTGCTCTATAACGTGCCGGGCCGCACCGTGACCGACATCCAGCCGGCAACGATGACGCGGATCGTCAAGGCGTTCCCGGGCAAGTTCATCGGCGTGAAGGATGCGACCGGCGCGCTCACCCGCGTGACCGAGCAGCGCGCCGGCTGCGGGGCCGCGTTCACCCAGCTTTCGGGCAATGACGAGACTGCGCTGGCCTTCAATGCGATGGGCGGCATCGGCTGCATCTCGGTGACCGCGAACGTCGCGCCGAAGCTGTGCGCCGAGTTCCAGGCGGCCTGGGCGGCGGGGGACACCGCCAAGGCGCTGGCGCTGCACGACCGCCTCTATCCGCTGCACCTGGCGATGTTCACCGATGCCTCGCCGGGGCCGGTGAAGTACGCGATGACCCGCGTGCGTCCGGGCTTCCCGGAGGAGCTGCGCCTGCCGATGACGCCGGCGGGCGAGGCGAGCCGGGCGGCGGTGGACACGGCGCTGGCGCTGGCGGGGTTGATCTAGGCGTCAGGTCCGCTGCTCGCCGCCGGCATAATAGGTCGGCACGTGCCCCTTGATCCAGGCGTGCTCGCGGAACCATTTGGTGACGATGTACTTCGTCCCCTCGATCACGCGCATGCCCTCGTGGAGCGTGTCGTAATTGGGGGTGCCGTCTTCCATCATGTTGTTCCAGATCAGCATCATGCCCTTTTTGGGCTTGAAGCGGACGCCGGCGCGCGGGAACCAGGTGGCGCCGCCTTCCTCGACATCGTTGAGATAGACCATCGCGGTCCAGGTGCGCTGTCCGCCGGATTCGAGCATGCGCTCCCAATATTCGGCTTTCTCGTGGAAATAGTCGCAGTGCGCGCGGAACTGCTGGCCGGGCTCGTAACGCTGGCCCTGCAGTGTCTCGGCATTGACGGGGGGCAGGCCGAGCGTGAGGGCGATGCGGTCGTCGATCGGCCAGATCTCGTCCGACCAGCGATCGAGGTCGGTCGAGCTGCTGGTGCGGAATTCGGGATCCTCGTGCGCCGCTAGCAGGGTGGAGGGGCGTGCGGCGTCATCGATCAGCCGGATCAGCATGGCGCACTCGGCGTCGCTGAAGAAATCGGGATAGGTGAACATCTGCGCGGCCTCGACCTTGGCGCGCTTGACGTTCGGATCGGCCTCCAGCTTGGCCACGACCTCACGGGCCATCCGTGCCCGGTGGGGCGAGGGGGTTCCCGATACGTTACCGATATTCTTGCTCACGGGAGGCCAATTCGCCCCTGGCGCGGGTAAAAGCAAGAGGCCCGGTCCTTTCGGGCCGGGCCTCCCGTTTCTGGCAGGATGCGGGCGTGAACCTACCAGAAGATGTCGTAGATCGTGTCGACCACTTCGCCGGTCTCGACATCGACGAGCAGCGCATCATTGTAATAGCGCACCCAGCGATACGGGCCGTACGCCTCCGGCAGGCGGTAGTAGAAGGGATCGTTGATCCAGTATTGCGACGAGAACAGGATCGAGTTCAGCGTGAAGCCGATCCCGAAGCGGCGATAGCCATAGCCCCAGCCCGACGGCGCATAATAGCGCGGCAGGCGATAGGCGCTGCGGTTGGAGTTGCGGTAGCCGCGCCAGTCATAGCGATTGTCGTTGCGCCAGCCATTGTTCCAGCGCCCGCCATTGTTGCCGCCCCAGCCGCGGTTGTTGTCGTAGCCGCCGCGGTTGTTGCCGCGATAGTCGGATCGGCCGTTATTGCGGTTGCGATCGTTCCAGCCGGGATTGCCGCGGTTGAACTGGCCATTGTTGTTGCCGCCGCGATTGTCGTTGCGGTTCCAGTCCTGGCGATCGTTGCCGCCCTGGTTGCCGCGGTTCCACTGGCCGTTATTGCCGGGATTGCCACGGTTGCCGCTCCAGCGCTGCTGTGCCTGGGGCGGCGAGACCTGGGTCTGCGCCTGCGGGGTGCCGCGCGGCTGGCCGCCGTTCCACTGCGAGCGATCGCCGCCGCGGTTCCACTGGCCACCGCCATTGCCGCCGCCGCCGTTCCAGTCGCGGCGCTGCTGCTGCGGTTGGGCCGACTGCTGCTGGCCCGACGGACGGCTCCAGTTGCCGCCGCCGCGGTTCGACGGAGCGGGGCTGGGAGCCGGGGTCGACTGCGCCGACTGGCCGCCGCCCGAGTTTCCGCCGTTACGGCCGCCACCGTCGCCACGGTGCCCGCGATCCTGCGCCAGTGCCGGCGGGACCAGGGCTGTTGCGGCGATCAACACCGCGAGCAAGGTCTTCTTCATTATGTGTCTCCGCTGGGACCGGCACGACGCCGGGCTCTGAAGGTAAACACCCTTTAAAGCCCGCTGGCTGTCACGACCCTGAATTCAGCTGTCAGCTTATTGAAAGCATTTGAAATATTAGGATTCCGGCGTGCTCGGCCTATCCTGGCCGGCAACCGGTTCGGGCGCGTCGCCGCGGGTGATCCGGGCGGCATCCTGGATCGCGTCCATCAGCCGGGGATAGATGCCGCAACGGCAGATATTGGGGATCGCATCCTTGATGTCCTGCTCGCTCGGGTTGCGGTTGACGCGCAGCAAGGTCGAGGCGGCCATCACCACGCCGGGGATGCAATAGCCGCATTGCGGCACGTTCGCTGCGATCAGCGCCTGTTGCACGGGGTGGCTGCGATCCTTGGACAGCCCCTCGATCGTAGTGACGAACGTGCCCTCGAGCGCGCCGATCGTCACCTGGCAGGCGAGACGGGGATCGCCGTCCACGTCCACGGTGCAGGCGCCGCAATCGCCGGTGCCGCAGCCATATTTGGTGCCGGTCAGGTTCGACGCGTCGCGCAGGGCCCAGAGCAGCGGCGTGCGCGGATCCATCCTGTAGGCGATCGGCTGGTTGTTGACGGTGAAGCGAGTCATGACCGGGGTTTAGCGGGAAACGCGGTGTTTCCGAAACCGCCATTGTGCCGGGCCGGGCCAGGCGCGACATCAGGTGCATGACACTTCCCACGCTCTTCATCCCGCATGGCGGCGGCCCCTGCTTCTTCATGGACCCGAATGGCGGCCCTGCCGATCCGATGTGGCAGAAGATGCAGGCCTATCTCGCCGGGCTGATCGACTCGCTGCCCGAACGGCCCAAGGCGATCCTGCTCGTCTCGGGGCATTGGGAAGAGAGCCAGGTCACTGTCCATGCCGGCAACGGCCAGCCCTTGCTGTTCGACTATCATGGCTTTCCCGAGCACACCTATCGCCTGCGCTGGGACGCGCCGGGCTCGCCGGGGGTTGCGGCGCGGGTGAAGACGCTGCTCGAGGGTGCGGGTTTTCCTGTCGGCGAGGAGCGCGAGCGCGGCTGGGACCACGGGGTGTTCATCCCGATGATGGTCGCAGTGCCGGGAGCCGACATCCCGCTCGTCCAGTTGTCGCTGCGCAAGGACCTCGATCCCGCCGACCATATCGCAATGGGCAAGGTGCTGGAGCCGCTTCGGAACGAGGGCGTGCTGATCGTCGGCTCTGGCATGAGCTTCCATAACCTGCGCGCCCGTGGGCCCCAGGTGACGCCGGTGGCGGACGAATGGGACGATGCCCTGACTGCGGCGGTGACCGACGCCGATCCGGCAAGCCGGGCGGCGCGGGTGGCCGATTGGGACAAGCTTCCCCATGCGAAGTTCGCCCATCCGCGCGAGGAGCATCTCCTGCCGCTAATGGTCGCGCTCGGCGCGGGCGGCGAGGGGCCGGCGGTGCGCGATTACCGCGACCATGTGATGGGGTGGACGGTGTCGGGCTATCGGTTTGGTTGACGCTCGCTGTTACAATTTGTGGTGATGGTGGTCATTCAACGGCATTCCAGCCGCCACAAATTGATCTGAGAGATCTTCGACCATCGGGATCGACCATTCGGATCCTTTCTTGAAGAGCCGCTGGTTACCATTCGTAGCGGTTCCAGGATTGGCGTGGACAAGATCGTTTCGGCGCCCAACCAATCGTTTGAACTCTGTCGCCGCGCTGCTGAGGCTGGCCACGATCGCTTGATCGCTGTGACCCGCTGCGAGTGCGAGAAGATCGTTTGCGATCTGCCCAGCCGTTTTCGCGCTAATCGTACCGATATAACCGGGCTGAATTTTTTCACAGCACCAGACGGCATCCCATTCCAGGCGAGCGAAACATATCGTCGCCAATCCAAGCGCATGAAGATAGGGTTCATCTATTGGAACCCTCAGACGATCGTCTTTCACAGGCGCACCGTTTCTACTCCCGCCAGCTCTTGTCCGTCCGATCGACGAGCCGCACCATCGCCGTGAAGTCCGCCGCGCCCGGGCCGCCGGGGACCTGGGCCATGTGGAGGTCGCGCTGGTGGACAGCGACCACTTCGTCGGAAACCGTCAGCGGTTCGCCCATCGAGGCGGTGGCGATCTGGATCTCGCAGGCGCGCTGGAGCGACCAGTGCTTGATGAACGCTTCGGGCAAGGTGCGGCCCATCACGAGGATGCCGTGGTTCCTAAGCAGCATCACCCGCTTGTCGCCGAGATGCTCGAGCAGGCGCGCGCCTTCCGCATCGCGCACCGTCACGCCCTCGAAGTCGTGATAGGCGATCTGGCCGGCGAAGCTGCAGGCGTAGAAATTGGTAGGTCGGAGCCCGCCCTCGACGCTGGAGACCGCCATGCCCGCAGTGGTGTGCGTGTGCGCGATGCAGTGTGCGTCGGGCAGGTGCCGGTGGAACAGCGCGTGCTGGACGAAGCCGGCGCGGTTCACCGGATAGGGCGAATCATCGAGCTTGTTGCCGTCGATGTCGATCTTGACGAGGTTCGACGCTTTCACTTCGCTGAAGTGCAGCCCGAACGGGTTGATCAGGAACGCGCCTTCCTCGCCCGGGATCTTCAGCGTGATGTGGTTGTAGATCATCTCGGACCAGCCCAGCATGTCGAACACGCGGTAGCAGGCGGCGAGCTGCTGCCGGGCCTCCCATTCGGCTTCGGTCATTTGCTTGCTTGCCAGCGCGGTGGCCATGTTACCTCTCCCAAGGCTTTTTCTTTGGGTATGCCACGCGCGAGGCGCCTCGGGCAACAGGCTCCGGATCGAATGCGCAAGTGGCGGGTTACGCCCTCGTAACGGTCGAGGGGTGTCTATTACATGCTGAATCTCAAGATGCGCCAGGGTGTCGTCCTGGCGGGGTTGCTGACGCTGGCTGCCTGTGGCGGCACGGGTGGCGGCAATGGCGCCGCCGGTACGGTGGCGACGACGCCGGATGTAGCGACCAAGGTCAGCGGCTATACCGAAGCCTATAACGCGCTGATCGGCACGTTCGGCGTGCCGGAGACGGCGGACACCTACAAGAATGCCAGGATCGCCAGCCGGTCTCCTTCGGACAACATCACGATCAGCCAGGGCTGGGTCGAGACTGCCCAGGGCAAGCTGAAGACGGCCCGCGCGCTGCCCGGTTCGCGGGGGGAACTGGATGCCAGGGCCGAGGCGCTCGACAATGCGCTGCTCAAGGTGCTGGCGCGGCTCAACCCGCTGTACGCCTATTACACACCAAGGCGTATCGCGAGGACGCGCTGAAGCGCGGCAAGGCCGAGGACGCGCAGATGATCGCCGAGTTCGATGCGGCGCTGAAGGCGATGGAGGACTTCAACGCGGTGCTGGTGAAGCAGCGCCGCGCGGGCGTCGAGGCGGAACTCGACCGGCTCAAAAAGGCCGGCGACATGGCCGGCTACAACAACAAGCTGGCGATGCAGCAGGCCGAGGACCTGGTGACGCTGTTCAACAAGCCCGAGGATTTGAAGGACCCGGCGATCTTCGCCAAGGGCGACGCGATCATAGGGTCGCTGGAAAAGCTGCTGGCCGACCAGCAGAAGACGATCGCCGCGGCCAAGGCCAAGGAAACCGAAGCGGTCGCTAAGGCCAGGCTCGGCACCTATGGCACGGTGACCGACATGCTGGGATCGATGATCGGCAA
Source organism: Sphingomonas sp. GW821-FHT12D09 (assembly GCF_058807215.1). Classification (NCBI taxonomy): domain Bacteria; kingdom Pseudomonadati; phylum Pseudomonadota; class Alphaproteobacteria; order Sphingomonadales; family Sphingomonadaceae; genus Sphingomonas; species Sphingomonas sp. GW821-FHT12D09. The sequence continues at coordinate 98,826 of NZ_JBXAQL010000001.1, forward strand.
TTATCGCCAGCTCAAGCAATCGCATTCGGGCAGCGACATGAAGTCGATGGTCGATTCCTATAATCGCGCGGTCAGCATGGCGAACATGTTCAATTGAGGGATAGCGGCGGCTGCAGCTGACCCAGTGCGATCTAGGCGTACGGCTGGATCGCAGCGGCGCGGGAGAGGCGCGGGGTGGCATACGCCATCGCCAGATGCGCGGCGGTGGGATGGAGGACCTTGGACGGGCGACCCTCGGCGCGCATCCGGGCATCGGCCTCCGTCCAGTCCGGAAGCTCGGCGCCCGGCTGCTCCCAATGGACGATGCTCGCCTCGTCGCACCAATGCTTGAGCCTGGGCATGGCGACCCTGTGCACGCCGGCGGTGATATAGGCGCGCATGTCCTCGGCGCTGTCCCACAAAGTGAGCGTCCAGAAGGTGAAGCGGCGATCGGGCAATAGCGAGCCCGCGCGAAAGCCGGCGGCGCCGCGAACCTGGCGGTTGGTTCGCAGCGTGAGCAACGCAAAGGCGGGAAGGAAGCGCCACGAACGAATACGGAGGCGAGTAACGCTTATGAACATGGTCCCTCGCTGCGTGGCTTTCCTGGCATATTGGGTGCGCGGCAGCGCTTTACCACGCATGCGGCACGATGCCGTACCGGCCTCGATCAATCGCGATTGCGAGCAGGCGGATGTTAAGCGGGGACAACTGCGCCGGCGACAGCTGTTGCATCGTGGCAGCTTGGGCGTCAGCATTCCGGCCATGCAATATAAGCGCATTGGATGGACGATCGCCCGGGTCCTGTTCGGGCTCTTCTTCCTCTATGCCCCGATCATGATCATCATCATGTTCGGCGGACAGCATCCGCCGGAAACGGCGCCCGCCGCGGCGCATTTCACCACGGCGCTGAACGAAACCGGGTTCATGAACCCCTCGCTCATCGCCGCCCTGCTCATCGGCGGCGCGTGCATGCTGTTCGATCGCACCGCCCCGGTCGGGCTGATCCTGCTGGGGCCGCCGATCTTCGTGATCGCGTGCTTCCACTGGTTCCTGACGCACCAATATCTGTGGGGAAGCATCTGGCCTGTATGGTTCGCGGTGCTGGCCTGGCATTATCGCGCGGTGTTCGCACGGCTATGGGCGCGCGGCTGAGCACTCAGCGGAAGCCGTAAGGGACGACGCTGCGCCGGTCCGGATCAATCGCGATTGCCGAGCCCGCCGGCGGGAACGCCCGCTGGTCGCAGTCCGTTCGCGGGCAGATGCGGCAGCTGGCGCCGATCGGTGTCGCCGCGCCGCCAGGGCGCAGATCGTCGGCATAGACGAAGTCCGCCGCGTGCATCTCCTCGCAGCCCAAAGCCACGGCATAGCGGCGCGAAGGGCGGGCATAGCTGCCCGAGGGTTTCACCAGCCCCTTCGCCATCGAGACATAGCGCGTGCCGTCGGGCATCTCGGCATGCTGGACGAGGATGCGGTCGGGGATCGCCACCGCCTCGTGCACCATCCACAGCGGGCAGGCGCCGCCGAAGCGGGCGAATTGCAGGCGGGTGGCCGAGTGCCGCTTGGTGATGTTGCCGGCCATGTCGACCCGGCAGAAGAAGAAGGGCAGGCCCTGCGCGCCGGGGCGCTGGAGGGTGGAGAGGCGGTGGCAGGCCTGTTCGAAGCTTACCCGGAAGCGCTGGCGCAACCGATCGATGTCGTGGCGGACGTTGCGCGCGGTGTCCTTGAAGTCGCCATAGGGCATCAGCAGCGCGCCGGCGGCATAGTTGGCGAGGCCGATGCTGAGCAACTCGCGTGACGCCGGCGTGGCGAGGCCCGAGCCCTCGACCACATGGCGCATCTCGTTCTCGAACTCGTAGCGGACCAGCCGGTGGGCGAGCAGGAAGGTGCGGCTCTCGGGTGGGAGCGCGCTGTTGAGCGCGAGCGTGCGGTCCTGCGCGTCGAAACGGCTCAACTGGCTGCCGTCGCCGTCCTCGCTGGTGACCTTCACGCCGTGCCAGCGCAGCCGATCCTCGAGCCCACGGGCAGGGCGATCGGGGTCGAGATCGGCGGCTAGCGTCTCGGCCGAGAGGTCGATCGTGTCGATGTAATTGCCCTCCGCCTGGAACCAGTCGCGGACTTCCTCCCAGGGGAGCGGGGCGGCATCGGAGGAGCCGCTGTCGAAGCGGTCGTCGAGGACGCGGAGCTGCTCCTGGCTGCGGCGCCAGGCATCGTGGAGCGCGACCATGCGGCGGGCGAGCAGGGGCTGCTGCTCGATGCCGCGACGCACATCGGCTTCCTCGATCCGCTCGGCGGGGACGCTGGCGTCGGTGGCGGCATCGATCGTGCGGAGCAGCGCGGCGCTGTCGGCCGCGTCGCCGAATACCTCGAGCGGGAATTCGCGGGAGAGCGCGACCAGCACGATGTCGGTGATCGGACGGTCGTTATTCTCGATCTGCGACAGGTAGGAGACGGAGATGCCGAGGCGCGTCGCCATCGCCGCCTGGCTAAGTCCGACTCGGCGGCGCAGGTCGCGCAGGCGAAAGCCTTCGAACAGGCGGCGACGGGGAGAATTGCTCATGCGTGCAATATATCTGCAAACCCGCACGCTGCAACTTCGCAACATTGCATTTGCCGTAACGGCATGTCCCGATGCAGAAGCCGCCGCTACCCAAGGGGAACCGCATGTCGTCGACGATCGAGGAACTGGAACGCCGCCGCGCCGCCGCCCGCCTGGGCGGGGGGCAGAAGCGGATCGACGCGCAGCACGCCAAGGGCAAGCTCACCGCAAGGGAGCGCGTCGAAGTGCTGCTCGACCAGGGATCGTTCGAAGAGCTCGACATGTATGTCGAGCATAACTGCGTCGACTTCGGCATGCAGGACCAGATCGTCCCCGGCGACGGCGTCGTCACCGGATCGGGCACGATCAACGGTCGCCTCGTCTTCGTGTTCAGCCAGGACTTCACCGTGTTCGGCGGCTCGCTTTCCGAGCGCCACGCGCAGAAGATCTGCAAGATCATGGACATGGCGATGAAGGTCGGCGCGCCCGTGATCGGGCTGAACGACAGCGGCGGCGCGCGCATCCAGGAGGGTGTCGCGTCGCTGGGTGGCTATGCCGAGGTGTTCCAGCGCAATGTGCTCGCGAGCGGCGTGGTGCCCCAGCTGAGCCTGATCATGGGCCCCTGTGCAGGCGGGGCCGTCTATTCTCCCGCGATGACCGACTTCATCTTCATGGTGAAGGATTCATCGTACATGTTCGTCACCGGCCCGGATGTAGTGAAGACCGTTACAAACGAGATCGTCACGCAGGAGGAACTGGGCGGAGCTGTGACGCATACCACGAGGTCGGGGGTCGCCGATGTGGCCTTCGATAACGATATCGAGGCGCTGCTCGCGGCCCGCGACTTCGTGGACTTCTTGCCTGCCTCCAACCGCGAGGCCGTTCCGGAACGTCCGTGCGACGATCCCTGGGATCGGATGGAGCCGAGCCTCGACACGCTGATCCCGCCAAACGCGAACCAGCCGTACGACATGCACGAGCTGATCCGGAAGACGCTCGACGAAGGCGAGTTCTTCGAGCTGCAACCGAGCCATGCCGGCAACATCCTGATCGGCTTCGGCCGGATCGAGGGGCGCACGGTGGGCGTGGTGGCGAACCAGCCGATGGTGCTGGCCGGGTGCCTGGACATAAACTCGTCCAAGAAGGCCGCGCGGTTCGTGCGCTTCTGCGACGCGTTCGACATTCCGATCGTGACCTTCGTCGACGTGCCGGGCTTCCTGCCGGGTGTCGGGCAGGAGCATTCGGGGATCATCAAGCACGGCGCGAAATTGCTCTTCGCCTATGCCGAGGCGACCGTGCCCAAGATCACCGTGATCACGCGCAAGGCCTATGGCGGCGCGTACGACGTGATGGCGAGCAAGCATCTGCGCGGCGACTTGAACTATGCCTGGCCGACCGCCGAGATCGCGGTGATGGGCGCGAAGGGTGCGGTGGAGATCATCTTCCGGGGCAAGACGCCGGAGGAGATCGTTGAGCGCACCGCGGAATATGAGGCGCGCTTCGCCAATCCGTTCGTGGCGGCGAGCAAGGGGTTCGTCGACGAGGTGATCATGCCGCATTCCACGCGGCGGCGCGTGGCGCTCGGGCTTCGCAAGCTGCGGGGCAAGCAGCTCGAGAACCCGTGGAAGAAGCACGATAACATCCCGCTGTGAGCGAGGTGGGGACATTGTTGTTTGTCGGCTTCTGGCTGGCGTGCGTTGCGTGCTTCACCTTGTGGCTGCAACGCGAACTGAAGCTTTCCATTGAACGGGGCTATTTCAGTCATGGAAGCCGGAAGACTTATCGTGATCAACGCCCACGGACTTTCAGAGCCTGTATCGGCTGGTACAAGTTCTTGATCGGCTTTGGCTGTCTCATGTTTCTGACGGGCGCCATCGGCACTGTGTTTGGACTGGTCCAGAGGAATGGGTGGATAGGATGAAACTCGGCCGCCTCAACCATGTCGGCATCGCGACGCCTTCGATCGAAGCGTCGATCGCCTTTTACCGCGACGTGATGCGTGCGGAGGTGATCCGCGCGCCGTTCGACCTGCCGGCGCAGGGCGTGAAGGTTTGCTTCGTCGATACGCCGAACAGCCAGATCGAGCTGATCGAGCCGTTGGGCGATGCCTCGCCGATCCATGGCTTCCTGGCGAAGAACCCGGCGGGCGGGCAGCATCATCTGTGCTATGAGGTGCCGGATATCGCTGAGGCCAAGGCCTGGTTCGAGGCCAAGGGCGCCAAGGTGCTCGGCGAGCCGCGCATCGGTGCGCATGGCACGCCGATCTTCTTCGTCCACCCCAGGGACATGGGGGGGGTGCTGACCGAGATCATGGAGACGCCGAAGGGAGAGGGGCATTGATCTCCTTCGTCATCCCCGCGAAGGCGGGGATCCAGAGCCGCGAAGGACGCTGCTCTGTTACCCTGGCTCCCCGCCTTCGCGGGGATGACGGTGGGAATTTGGGATGACGGACGAAACACATCTCGATGCGTGGAAGGCCGCCGCCTCGAAGGAGGTCAAGGGCAAGGACCTGACCTGGCACACGCCCGAGGGTATCGAGGTCAAGCCGCTCTACACCGCCGAGGATGTGGCGGGAATCGATCCCGGCCTGCCGGGCTTCGCGCCGTTCACCCGAGGCGTGCGCGCATCGATGTATGCCGGGCGGCCCTGGACGATCCGCCAGTACGCCGGCTTCTCGACCGCCGAGGCGTCGAACGCATTCTACCGCCGCAACCTGGCGGCGGGGCAGAAGGGGCTGAGCGTCGCCTTCGATCTCGCCACCCACCGCGGCTATGACAGCGACCATCCGCGCGTCACCGGCGATGTCGGCAAGGCGGGCGTGGCGATCGACAGCATCGAGGACATGAAGATCCTGTTCGACGGGATCCCACTCGATCAGATGTCGGTCAGCATGACGATGAACGGCGCGGTGATCCCGATCCTCGCCTTCTTCATCGTCGCGGGCGAGGAGCAGGGCGTCGACAAGAGCCTGCTCGACGGGACCATCCAGAACGACATCCTCAAGGAGTTCATGGTCCGCAACACCTACATCTACCCGCCCGAACCGAGCATGCGAATCATTTCGGACATTTTCGCATATACGTCTGCCAACATGCCGAAATTCAACAGCATTTCCATTTCCGGCTATCATATGCAGGAAGCCGGGGCGACGCAGGTGCAGGAGCTTGCCTTCACCATCGCCGACGGCATGGAATATGTGAAATACGGCGTCGCCAGCGGCCTGGATATCGACAAGTTCGCAGGGCGTTTGAGCTTCTTCTTCGCAATCGGCATGAACTTCTTCATGGAGATCGCGAAGCTGCGGGCTGCGCGCGTGCTGTGGCACCGGGTGATGACCCAGCTCGGTGCGGCGGACGAGCGCTCCAAGATGCTGCGCACCCACTGCCAGACCAGCGGCGTGTCGCTGACCGAGCAGGACCCGTACAACAACGTCATCCGCACCACGATCGAGGCGATGGCGGCGATGCTCGGCGGCACGCAGAGCTTGCACACCAACGCACTCGACGAAGCGATCGCGCTGCCCACCGACTTCTCCGCCCGGATCGCGCGCAACACCCAGATCGTCATCCAGGAAGAGACCGGGATGACCAAGGTCGTCGATCCGCTGGGCGGCAGCTACTATATCGAGAGCCTGACCCAGGAACTGGTCGACAAGGCCTGGGAGATCATCGAGCGGGTCGAGGCCGAGGGTGGCATGGCCAAGGCCGTGGCGGCGGGCTGGCCCAAGGCGATGATCGAGGAAGCCGCCGCCGCCACTGCCGCGCGGATCGATCGCGGGGAGCAGGTGATCGTCGGCGTCAACAAATATCGCAAGGCCGACGAGGACCCGATCGACATCCTCGATGTCGACAACCATGCGGTGCGCGAGGCGCAGATCGCGCGGATCAAGCGCGTGAAGGCGTCGCGGGACGAGGCGGCGTGCCAGGCGGCGCTCGAGGCGCTGCGCCAGGGTGCCGAGGGCAGCGACAATCTCCTCGCGCTTGCCGTGGATGCCGCGCGCGCTCGCGCCACGCTGGGCGAGATATCCTCGGCGATGGAGGCCGGCTTTGGCCGCTATGCTACCAAGCCTACGCCGGTGCAGGGCGTCTATGGCGGCGCCTATCGGGACGACGCGGTGTGGGAGCGGCTCAAGGACGGCGTGAACGCCACCGAGCGGCGCCTCGGCCGCAAGCCCCGCATGCTCGTCGCCAAGATGGGGCAGGACGGGCATGACCGCGGCGCCAATCTGGTCTCTTCCGCCTTTGGTGATTTGGGCTTCGAAGTGGTCCCGGGGCCGCTGTTCCAGACGCCGCAGGAAGCCGCGGTGCTGGCGATCGAGAGCGATGTCGATGTGGTTGGCGCCTCCAGCCTCGCGGCAGGCCACAAGACGCTGATCCCGGAGCTGATCCGCGAGCTGAAGGACGCCGGCCGGGCGGACATCAAGGTGATCGCCGGCGGCGTGATCCCGGCGCAGGATTACGAGTTCCTCCGCGAGGCGGGCGTTCAGGCCATCTTCGGGCCCGGCACCAATCTGGTGAAGGCGGCCGAGGAAGTGCTACGGCTGCTCGGGCACAACATGCCCCCCACGGAGGAAGCTGCCGAATGACCGAGATCGACGAGGAGCTGGTGGAGGCCGGAGACGGCGAGACCTTGCTCTACGATTATTTCAAGCACCTGACCTCGCTGTGCATCCTGTCGCTTGGAGGCGTGCTGGCGCTGATCCCCAATGCGCACGGCGTGAAGCCGGGCCTGCTCGTCGGCGTGCTTGCAGTGCTGGGCGTCGCTGGCCTGCTTTCCTTCGCCGGCACCTCCGAGATCGTGCGTGCGCGCTTCCTGCGAACGCCGATGCACAACACCGTCAATTTCTGCCGGATCGTCGCGCCCGTGTTGCTTTCCATTGGCGTCGGCATGTTCGTCTATCTCTTTACCCGGACCCTGCAACCATGACCCGTACCGACTGGACCCGCGAAGAAATCGCCGCGCTGTTCGATCTTCCCTTCACCGAACTCGTGTTCCGTGCGCAGACGGTCCACCGCGAGAACCACGCGCCGAACGAAGTGCAGCTCTCGACGCTGCTCTCGATCAAGACCGGCGGCTGCCCGGAGGATTGCGGCTATTGCAGCCAGTCGGTCTCGGCCGAGACGGGGCTGAAGGCGACCAAGCTGATGGACGTGCGCCAGGTGCTGCAGGCTGCGGCCCAGGCCAAGGATCACGGCTCGTCGCGCTTCTGCATGGGCGCCGCCTGGCGCAACCCCAAGGACCGCGACATGCCCGCCATCGTCGAGATGGTACAGGGCGTCCGCGCGATGGGGATGGAGACCTGCATGACGCTGGGCATGCTGAGCGAGAAGCAGGCCGGGATGCTCGCCGATGCGGGCCTCGATTACTACAACCACAATATCGACACTTCGCCCGAGCGCTATGCCGAGGTGATCACCACGCGCAGCTTCGAGGATCGGCTCGATACGCTCGAGCATGTCCGCGAGGCTGGGATCAACGTGTGCTGCGGCGGCATCGTCGGCATGGGCGAGACGCGGCCGGACCGCGTCGGCTTCATCCACGCGCTGGCGACTTTGCCAGTGCATCCGGGCAGCGTGCCGGTCAACGCGCTGGTGCCGATCAAGGGCACGGTGCTGGGCAACATGCTGGCCGACACGCCGCTGGCACAGATCGACGACATCGAGTTCGTCCGCACGATCGCGGTGGCGCGGATTACCATGCCGGAGAGCATGGTGCGGCTCTCCGCCGGGCGCGAAAGCATGAGCGACGCGACCCAGGCGCTGTGTTTCCTGGCCGGCGCCAACTCGATCTTCACCGGCGACAAGCTGCTGACCGCGGGCAATGCCGGCGACGACAAGGACGCGGCGCTGTTCGCGCGGCTGGGCGTGGTGCCGATGCAGGCGGAGGTGAAGGTCGAGCTGGAGGCGGCGGAATAGTGCCAATGCACGCTTCTTCGGCCTGTCACCCCGGCCTTGAGCCGGGGTCCCGCTGCGGATCGGAGAAGGCAAGAAGCGGGACCCCGGCTCAAGGCCGGGGCGACATAAATAGGAAAGCCGGAGAGGCCTGATGTTCAAGAAGATCCTGGTCGCCAATCGCGGCGAGATTGCGTGCCGCGTGATGCGCACCGCCAAGAAGATGGGGATCGCCACCGTGGCGGTCTACTCGGACGCGGACGCCCGCGCGCCGCATGTGCTGATGGCGGACGAAGCGGTGCGGCTCGGGCCGGCGCCGGCGGCGGAATCCTATCTCAAGGCCGAGCTGATCCTGCTCGCTGCCAAGGAGACGGGCGCGGATTGCATTCACCCTGGATACGGTTTCCTCTCGGAGCGCGAGAGCTTTGCCAAGGCTTGTGCCGAGGTGGGGATCGCTTTCATCGGGCCACCGCCCAATGCCATCGCGGCAATGGGCGACAAGATCGAGTCCAAGAAGCTCGCCAAGGCGGCGGGGGTGAACGTCGTCCCCGGCTATGTCGGCGAGATCGACGATACCGAGCATGCGGTGCGGATCGCCGGCGAGATCGGCTATCCGGTGATGATGAAGGCTTCGGCCGGCGGCGGCGGCAAGGGCATGCGGCTGGCCTGGAGCGAAACCGACGTGCGTGAAGGCTTCGAGGCGACCAAGCGCGAAGGCCTGGCGAGCTTCGGCGACGACCGGGTGTTCATCGAGAAGTTCATCGAGCAGCCGCGCCACATCGAGATCCAGGTGCTGGGCGATCGGCATGGCAATATCGTCTACCTGGGCGAGCGCGAATGCTCGATCCAGCGGCGGCACCAGAAGGTGGTCGAGGAAGCGCCGTCGCCCTTCGTTTCGCCGGAGATGCGCAAGCGCATGGGCGAGCAGGCAGTCGCACTGGCGCGGGCGGTGGGCTATTTCAGCGCCGGCACGGTCGAGCTGATCGTCTCGGGCGCCGACAAGACCGGGGCGGGCTTCTACTTCCTCGAGATGAACACCCGACTCCAGGTCGAGCATCCGGTGACCGAGGCGGTGACCGGCATCGACCTGGTCGAGCAGATGATCCGCGTCGCGTACGGCGAGAAGCTGGCCTTCGGGCAGGACGATATCACGCTGACCGGCTGGGCGATCGAGAATCGCGTCTATGCCGAGGATCCCTATCGCGGCTTCCTGCCGAGCACGGGCCGGCTGGTGCGCTATCGCCCACCGGCGAGCGAGGAGACGCCCTATGGCCCGCCCGGCACGCGCGGCGACCAGGGCTATGTCCGCGTCGATGACGGCGTGGTCGAGGGCGGTGAAGTCTCGATGTTCTACGATCCGATGATCGCAAAGCTGGTCACCTGGGGCGAGACGCGCGATGAAGCGGCGGACCTGCAGGTGGCGGCGCTCGACCGCTTCCGGATCGACGGGATCGGCCACAATATCGATTTCCTCTCGGCGCTGATGCAGCATCCGCGCTTCCGATCGGGCAACATCACCACCGGGTTCATCGCCGAGGAGTATCCGGAAGGGTTCCACGGCGCGCCGGCGTCCGACGCGCTCAAGCGCAAGCTGGCCGCGCTGGCGGCGGTGATCGACCTCGAACGCGCCGAACGCGCCGCCGCGACGTCAGGCCAGCTCAACGGACCAGTCGCCATCGGCGAGGACCGCGTGGTGCTGATCGACGGCGAGCGGTTCGAGGTCGCGGTGGACGAGGATGTCACGGTCGACGGCCAGCCCATCGAAGTCGATGGCGAATGGCAAGCGGACAATCTGATCCTCACTGCCGTGATCGACGGTTCGCCGCTCAGCGTCGGAGTTGCGCGCAAGGGCGGGAAGTGGCTGCTCACGGCGCACGGCGCAACGCACAAGGTGGAAGTCTATCCGCCGCACGTCGCGCAGTACCGGCACCACATGATCGAGAAGACCCCGCCCGACATGAGCCGCTTCCTGCTCGCGCCGATGCCGGGCCTGCTCACCCAGCTCCATGTCGGCCCAGGCGACAGGGTCGAGGCGGGCCAGCCGCTCGCCGTGGTCGAGGCGATGAAGATGGAGAATATCCTGCGCGCGGAGCGGGCAGGGGTGGTCAAGGCTTCCAACTTCGCGCCGGGCGAGAGCCTGGCGGTGGACGCGGCGATCCTCGAGTTCGAATGAGGCGGTGGGGCCTGCTCAGGGATCGAGCAGGCCGTACTGGATCAGCGCATCGTTCCAGAAGACGCGTTTGCCGAAGGGCGTGAGCAGAGAGTCGCGCGTCTGGCGCCAGCGGCAGATCAGCGATTCCGGGTCGCGCGGATGGCCGTAATCGGCATGGACCTTGGCGAGGTCGAGGTCGCCGAGCTTCGCCCAGTGCATCGAATAGCGGATGCCGGCACCATCCAGCGCGCCGCGCACCATCGCGGCGCCGGTGGGCAGCGTGGCGGCCAGCACGTCGAGCGCGTCGGCCAGCGCCGGGGCGTAGTTCAGGTTCTGGTTGATCCGTGCCTTGGTCGCCAGGCAGATCAGCGGGGAGAGGCCGTCGATCTCGATCACGGCGTTCTTCTCGAACCGGGTGAAGGCCAGGGTGCCCGCCGCCTTGTCGACGAAGCGCAGCGTGAACACGAAGGACGGGGCCAGCCCCTGCACCGCGGCGCAGATCAGCGGGATCGCCTTGGCGACCTGTTCGAGCGGTATCGCGAAGGAAGCGTTGTAGAGCGCGCCGGGCTTGCCGCCGGTGATCGTGCCCTTGTGCAGCTCGCTCCACAGATAGGGCTTGGATCCGAGCGGGGCGTCGGCTTCCGGATCGAAGGGCGCATCGGGCGTGTCGTAGGTCTTGAGGCCGCGATAATAGCCGAAGATCGATTCATCTCCGATCAGCATCGGCAGCACCCAGGGCGGAATGGGTTGGGCTGCCGGCGGGACAAGCGCCTCGGGTGCGGCTGCCTTTGCCGTCTCCATCCCCGCCGAGACCATCGATGTGCCGAGCTGGGAGATTGCGTCGGCCGGGTGGAGGATGTCGGCGGGGCCGGAGGGCATCAGCGCCTGGCGGCTGGTGGCGAAGTACATGATGTTCGTCGCCGGATAGGCGAACGGGGCGTGCGGGTTGATCGTGAGCTCGTAGAACAGGGGCTCCGCCGCGCAGTTCAGGCGCACGGCGATCTCGTTGAACTTGCCATCGGCGAGGTCCTGCAGGAAATCGGGGGTCAGCATGGTGACACGCTGCATCAGCGCGAACTTGTGGTTGTCGACCAGTTCGATCGCCATGCCGTTGACGATGCCCATCGCACCCAGATGGACCAGCGCATCCTCGAACTGGTCATCGTCGCGCACCAGCCGGGGCAGCTTGCCGTCGATCGCCAGCCTGGCGAGCCCGGCCTTGCTCAGCACCGGCGCGCAGGCGGGCTCGATCCACACATGCTCGCCGCTGCCGACGATCAGGTGCATGCCCAGCACCATGTTCTGGATGCCGCCAAAGCCGAGACGCGAGCCGTGGCTGGACGTGGCGGCGCCACCGGCGATACTGGGGTAGAGGTAGGTGCCACTGCTGTGGAGCGCGCAGCCGTTCTGCTCGGCCCATAGCGCGATCGTCTCCATCGTCGTTCCGCCGCTGGCGAGTGCGACATGGTCGGCGGGCGCACGGCAGCCGGGATCGCGCTCGTCCTCGGCGAGCATCGTCACGCTTGCCAGCCCCAGCGCGTCGAGCTGGGAGACCGGCGTGCCGATCAGCGGGGCAAAGCTCCAGCCCTGGCCCACCGTGCCGGCGGCGAAAGACGTGGTGTCACCGGGCACGTCGAGCGTGCGCAGATGGCCGAACAGCGCCGCGCCGGTCGCCGCGAAGCGCTCCAGCCCCGATGGCTGGTTGGCATCGCTGGCGTCGATGCTGGCCAGGCTGTGGATCAGCATTTCCGGCCCGTCCGGTCCCATCTGCCCGCGCGTGAGGTGGAAATTCTGCCAGGCGACGTCGTTTTCGTAGGTGACGTGAGGCATGGGAATTGTCCTGGAGATCGGGGGTCAGCGGGGCGTGGCGGACAGGGGCTTCATCTGCAGTTCCTGCAGCTCGATGAAGCCGGGGCCGTTCTTCGCCTTGTAGACCCCCCAATCGGCCAGGCAGCGCATGAAGGGGGCGTTGAACAGGTCCGAGGGCCGCGGGCCGCAGGGCTTGGGATTGGTCGGCGCGTTGAAGCCGTCCGCCGAGATCACGCTGATCGGCCCCTTCGGGTAGTTGAGGCGCAGGCTGGCGACCGACATCAGTTCGTTCTGGTTCACGATCGTCGAATAGCCGCGCATGCCCAGGCGCAGGATGTCGGGCCGGGCATCCACCTCGGCGACCTTCTCACCCTTCGCATCCACCGTCTCGGCATCGCGGAAGACGATCGTCGGGCCGTTGCGGATCACATAGAGATGGGGCCGGGCACGGGCCTTCGCGCTGGCCAGGAACTGCGTCATCCGCTTGCCGATGCCGGTATCGAACACCGAGCTGCGCACGCCGCCATCGGTGTAGGTGTGCCCGTCGATCTGCACGGGCGTGAGCCGCACCGGGATCGAGCTCGACGCGATCGCGGCGCCGGCGACGCATTCTGCCACGCGCGGCAGCGGCTGATTGGCGTCTAGCGCGCGGCGGACCAGCTGGGTGATGTGGATCACCTTGAGGTCGCCGCTGCGAGCCTCGACCGTGGCGACCGAATAGGCTGGGCTGTCGGGCTGGGCGATGCGGACCAGCGGCGATTGCGCGCCGCCGGACGGGAGCAGATAGGCCATGACCTTGGCCCGGAGCGGCGAAATATCGTTTTCCGATCCGCGCGAGAGCATGCGGAGCAGCCCGTTCGGCTTGGCCAGCTCGCCCCCGTCGCTGATGCGATAGGCAGCCTCCAGCCCGGCATAGTCGCCGGCGGCGATAAACAGCCCCTGGAGCGCGCCGGTGCTCACGCCGGTGACCACTGCCCAATCGCGCTTGCCGAGCGTGTCGAGATAGCCGGCGCCGAACGCGCCCCAGGCGCCGCCGCCCGAAAGCATGAGCACGGGCACTTCGGGCGCAGTCTCTCCCTCTGCCGAAACCAGGCCCGGCCGGCGCGCCTGCCAGCCCTCGAGCGCGCCAAGGATCGGATCGTCGCCGCTGGTGCTGTTTTCGGCATGCAGCGGCACGCCGCCGCAATCCGGCCTGCCATTCGGGCATTCGTCGAACCCGGCATCGCGCTGCAACTCGGCGAACAGCGGCGTCGCCTGATAGGTTTCGATGTTTCCGGTCAGCAGGTCGCCGCAGGCGAACCGCATGGGCCGGGCATCCAGATGGACGCAGCCCCCCAAAAGGACCGGGACGGAGATGATTGCCACGATTCGCATTTCGGTTGCCCCTCTTTGCCGTTAGGAATGAAGCATCGCTGCCCCGGGGCTTAGGCAGCGCAGAGTCCGAAAAGCGTGAAACGGGTTTGGTGGCGTAACGCGTTCGGCAACGGCCTGTGGGGGGCGGGGAATTGGGGATGCAGCGTTATCGGCTCAATCTGGTGGGCCCCTTCGGGTTGTTCGCGCCCGATGGGAGCCGCATCGAGATCAGCAGCCAGAAGGCCGCGGCGCTGATCGCGATCGTCGTCGTTTCTTCCGGCGGCGTGCGCGCGCGCCGCAAGCTGGAGGCGATGCTGTGGGGCGCCCGCGCGCCAAAGCAGGCGCAGGACAGCCTGCGGCGAGAGCTTTCCAATCTGCGCAAGGTGCTGGCCGAGCATGGCGCGGGCGACCTGCTAATCTGCGAGACCAAGCGCGTGGCGCTGGCGATCGACCGGCTCGAAGTCGATGTGTTCGCGCTCGGCCTGAGCGCGCCGGACGCCCGTACCCGCTTCGCCGGCGATTTCCTCGAGGGGATCGACCTGGCCGATTGCGACGCGTTCGAGGAGTGGCTGCGCGAGGAACGCGAGCGGGTGCGCGACATGATCGAACTGTCGCTTCCCGAGCCGTCCGAACCGCTGCCCAGCGCGGACGAGATCTTCGGCGGCGCCGTGCCGAGCGCGCGCGAGACGCTGGCTTCGGGCACGCGGCCCCTGCCGCCGCCCAAGCCCTCGATCGCAGTGCTGCCCTTCACCGTGCTCGGCCCCGATGCCCAGGCCTGGCTGGGCATCGGGCTGGCGGGCGAGATCAGCGTGTGCCTGAGCATGTTCCCACAGCTCTTCATCGTCTCGAGCAACGCCTCGCGCATCCTGGCGGAAGAAGGCAGGTCGCGTGCCGAGATCGCCGGCCGGCTGGGCGTGCGCTATCTGCTCGAAGGCACCATCCTGAGCGACGGCGACAATCTGCGCGTGCTCGCCTCGCTGATCGACGGGCAGAGCGGTGAGCAATTCTGGTCGGACACCTTTGTCGGCCAGGTCGATGCAAGCTTTGCCTTCCAGCAGGAGATCGCCGGCAAGATCGCCCCGCAGATCTGGACCAAGGTCGATAATGCCGAGCGCCAGCGAAGCCTGAGGCTGACCGGCCCGATCTCCGGCGACTATGAGCGGTATTGGCGCGCCAATGCGCTGTTCCGTAGCTGGGAGAAGGAAGCGATCACCGAGGCGCTCGACCTGACGCTCCAGCTGGTCAACGACGATCCGACCTGTCCGTGGTCGACCTCGCTCGCCGCCTATTGCTGCAGCATCGCCTATCTCATGAACTATTCGCCGGACAGCGAGGCGACGCTGCGGCGTGCGATCCAGAACTATCAGGCGGCGATGCGCTTCGGCGCCGAGAATGTGGAAGCGCTGGGCTATTGCGCGGGCACGCTGATGAACATCGGCGGCGACCTGGATATGGCCGACCGCATCGTCGCCAAGGCGCTGCACTTGCTGCCGGCCCACCAGCCGACCTTGTTCTGGGGCGGCTGGGTGGACGTGCTGCGCGGCGATGCCGATCGTGCCTCCGAACGGTTCGAACTGGCGCTGCGGATCAATCCGGCGACCGGCGCACTGGGCCAGACCCTGTCCGGCATCGGCTTCGCGGCGCTCCAGCGCGGGGCGATCGAGGATGCCTATCACTTCTTCGTCGAGGCGGACCATGCGACGCCGGGATTCCCGCCGACACTGCTCGGCTTGTGCGTGAGTGCGCAATTGCTCGGCAAGCAGGAACAGGCGCGCACGCTCGCCGGGGCGCTGGCGAGCGGGCCGGGGCTGGCGCTGGCGCGGCAGATGCGCCGTCCCGAGCATCGTCAGATGCTGGAAGCCATCCTGCAGGCGGCGGAAGCCTGACCGGGATAGTCTTATCCGTTTCGGAGCGAATTCGCTTTTCACGCACGGCGGACAGGAATTTCACGCTGCCCGGACCCTGATGGGCAGAGGGTGCCCCTTGTTGCGATCGACCGGATCGCGGAGGGCAGGAGACCCGACCCATGGCTACCACCCGTTTCCGCATGCGTGCGGCCTGTTCGCTGGGCGCCGTCGCGCTGGCTCTGTCCGGCTGCGCCAGCGTGCCGCGCGGCCCGGCGCTCAGCCTGGCCAATGCCGGGATCGACACGACCAACGCGTTCGGCACCGAGATACGCAGCACCGCGCAGAAGGTGCAATATGTCGATGTGACCGAGGCGTTCGTCGCCACCTATCTACGCTGCAAGAACCCGAACCTGACCTGCTCCTCGCAGCTCCAGCCCAGCGCGAACTTCCAGCTGCGCCAACAGCTTGGCAGGGCGATCCTGCTTCGGGCCAAGGCCGTGGACGCGCTGGGCAAGGCCTATGCCTCGTTGAAGACCGAGGCGGAATATGACGCACGCGGCGATCTGGTCGGCGCCACCAACGACGCGATCGATGGGGTGAACAACTTTGCGACCGCAATCGCGGCGATCGGCGGCGCGGCGCCTGCGGCGGCGCTCATAAGCGAGCCGCTGAAGCAGATCACCGGCTTCGGCGTCGGCTTGCTCGCCGATCGCAACCAGCGCAAGCGGCTCGTCGCCGGCAGCCATGCCATCGCGCAGGCGACCAAGCGGCTGCGCGATGCGCTGGAGGTCGAGGCCTTCGTGTTCGACAGCCTGGCCGAGTATCTGGTGAAGACCCGTTCCGAGGCGCGGCAATCGCTGCTCGACGCCGGGCTGGTCTCGAATGCGGATGCACTCCAGGCCTTCACGACCAATCTCGAGCTGAAGCCGGTGAGCACGTCCGACGCCGTAGTCGCCAAGTCGCCGGCGGCGAAGCAGGCGATCTTCGCGATGCTGGAGGCCCAGTCCCGCGCCGATGTGATCGCCGCGCGCAACAAATACCATGCCTCGATCGCGGCGCTCGATGCGCTGCTGCGGGCGCATGACGAGCTCGAAACGGGCCAGAGCGTGTCGCTCGCCGATGTCGAGCGCTTCCTTGCCGAGCTCGATACCGCGCTCGGCGCCGCCAAGAAGGAGTAAGGGACATGGCCAGCACAGCACAGGAGCGCCTGGACGCGGTCTACAACGCCTATAGCAAGGCATATGACCGGCGCGATGCGGACATCGCCGTGGCGACGAGCGACGCAGAGGCCGACAAGATTCAGGCCAATGTGGACGCGCTCGACGCGCAGTTCCTCGACGCGAGCGCCAAGGCGCTGGATGCCAATGGCCAGGCGGTCGAGGATGCCTATGACGCCGCCGTGGCGGCGCAGGAGAAGGTCGACAAGGCCTATCAGGACGCCAAGGGCATCGCGGAGAAGATCCGCCTGGTCGGCGGCGTGATCGGCAAGGTCGGCGATCTCATCGACAAGGCGACCGGTGGCGGCGCCGCCGCAGCAGCGGCCGCTGCCGGCTGACCCGATAGCCGCGCCCGCTCGGCCGAGGGAGCGGCCGCCATATTCCAGAAATATCATAGACCCTTGCGTGAAATATTTGAGATAGTGCCGGGCCCTATCCATGATGCAGGCTGGCCGGGGCGCGGGGAAACGGAATATGGCCGGCGCGGCAAGGGGGCAGTGCGGGTGCGGCTAAGGCAAATCGAGGTTTTCCACGCGGTTTACGTCAACGGCTCCATCAGCGCGGCAGCGCGGACGCTGAACGTTTCGCAGCCGGCGGTGAGCAAGGTGCTGCATCATACGCAGGACCAGCTGGGATTTCGGCTGTTCCATCTGGTGCGGGGACGGCTGGTGCCGACGGTGGAAGCGCATGCCTTGGCGCGCGAAGTCAGCGACGTGTACGGCAGGGTTTCGTCGCTCCGGCAGGCGATCCGCAACATCAAGAGCGTCGGGATGGGCGGGCATCTGCGCATCGCCGTGGTGCCGTCGCTCGGGCTGGCGGTGGCGCCGCTGGCAGTGGCGCGCTTCCGCGAGGAATTCCCCGATGTGACATTCGACGTGCAGACGCTGCACCATGTCGATCTCTTCCGGGCGCTGTACGAACGCGAATGCGACATCGCGTTCGCCTATGATCCGCCCTCGCATCCTCGAATGACGCGCGTGACGCTTGCCAAGGGGCGGCCGATGCTGCTGCTCCATGAGGAAAGCTATCCCGACCTGCCCGATCCGGTTCCGCTCAAGCGACTGGAGACGGAGGACCTGATCGGGCTGGGCACCACCGGGCCGGTGGGCGACCTGCTCGCGGCCGAGATCGTCCGCCAGGATCTGATGATTCGCGAAGTTGTATCGGCGCAGACCTTCTACATCGCCGCGGCGATCGCGCGTTACGCCCGGGGCATGACGATCATCGACGAGTTCACTGCGCGGGCGTGTGCTGGCGACGGAATGGGATTTCGCGCACTCGAGCCGAAGATGGAATTCGCCGTCCAATATGTATTCCTGGAAGACATACCGCCATCGTCATTGGCGAAAAAGTTTATAGAAATGTTCCGTAAGTCATTGATTGACCAGCAGATAGGCTCTGCTGCGAAACCATAACCCTGCGTTATGTCATGATAATGTAATCTTGGGTTTGCTCGCAGCCATTTCGGATCAATCGTTAACACCTGGCTCACGCTCGCCAGGGGCCGCCCGATTCCGGCGGTAGCGAGTGGGGTCCGAAAAGGGGTGGGGTTACATATGATCGTTGGGGTCAGGGTTCGCCGCGCGTGCATGTGCGGCGCGTCGGTGTTTGCGTTCGCAACCGCACAGGCGCACGCGCAGGATGTTCCGCAAAAGGCCGCGGCATCGCCACAACAGCACGTCGAGGCGGCATCGCCCGCGGCGCCGATCGAGGATCCCCAGAGCCGGGGCGCACAGGTGACGCCGGCGCCCGAACCCGAATCGAACATCGTCGTCGTCGGCAGCCAGATCCGCGGTGTGCAGATGGAGGGCATCCTGCCCGTAACGGTGGTCGACAGCACCGATATCGAGGCGGTCGCGGCGACGGACGGCGACGACCTGTTCCGCGCAATCCCGCAGAACGGCGACGTCGCGTTCAACGAATCGCGCGACACCGGCGGCATCAACGATGCGCGCGGCGATGTCGGCTCGGTCAACCTGCGCGGCCTGGGCACGGGCAACTCGCTGGTGCTGCTCAACGGCCGTCGCCTCGTGCTGCATCCCGGCGTCCAGTCCGAGAACCTGATCCCGGTCGTCAGCGTCAACACCAACGCCATTCCGGTGACGGGCGTGCAGCGCGTCGAAGTGCTGCTCGAGGGCGCCGCGGCGATCTACGGCACCGATGCGGTGGCCGGCGTGGTCAATACCGTCCTCAAGACCCGCTTCGACGGCCTCAGCGTCGAGACGATGGTCGGCCAGGCGACCGGCACGCAGCAGACCGAGCGCCAGATCAACTTCGAATGGGGCAACACCTTCAACGGCGGCCGCACCAACATCTCGATCTTCGGCACCTACAACAAGCGCGACCCGCTCTATGCGAGCGAGCGCCGCAACTCGCGCTCGAGCGACCTGCGTCCGCTGGTCGCGAAGACGGCTTTCGCGGGCGACGGCGACTTCGACAATCGCAGCCTCGACACGATGTGGGGCGAGTTCGTCCGCCTCGATTCGAGCTATCAGCCGGTGACGACCACCGCCCGCTATAACGGCACCGCGCTCACCACCAGCGGCGTCTTCCACGTCCAGCCCGCGACCAACGAGGGCTGCATCGCGCCGGCAGGCAACGGCATCTGCTTCGACAACAGCACGCTTTCGACGGCCAGCACCGACTCGAACCTGAAGTACGAGACCAACGCGGACCGCACGATCCAGGGCGAGAACGAGCGGCTGAACCTGTTCGGCTTCATCAACCACGAGTTCAGCCCCAGCCTGAACTTCTATGGCGAGGTCGGCGTCTACAAGTCCGACTTCAATTCGGAGCGTGAGCAGGAGACGCCGCTGGCCACCCAGCGCGTGATCATCCCGGCCACCGCCTATTGGAACCCGTTCGGCGTCGCCGGCAGCCCCAACCGGCTGCCCGGCCTGACCGGGGTCGCCAACGAGGGCGTCGCGCTCGAGCTGCAGGACTATCGCTTCGTCGACGCCGGGCCGCTCAACATCAACGTGAAGAACACCACGCTGCGCTTCCTGGCTGGCCTGCGCGGCAATTTCGGCGCTTTCGACTTCGATACCGCGGCGCTCTATTCGCGTGCCGAGACGACCGACACCATGGAAACGATCAGCATGACGCTGCTCCAGAAGTCGATCGCGGGCACCACGGCAGCGGCGTACAACCCGTTCAACGGCGGCGATCCCACCAATCCGGGCAGCGTCGACAGCACGCCGAACCCGCGCACGACGATCGACAGCTTCCTGGTCGACGTCTATCGCAAGAACAGCACTACGCTGGCGCTGTGGGACTTCAAGGTCTCCAACTCGCGCCTGCTGCGCCTTCCGGGCGGCAATGTCGGCTTTGCCGCCGGCGTCGAAGTGCGGCGCGAGACCTACAAGGACGATCGCGATCCGCGCCTGGACGGAACGATCACCTATACCGCGCTCGACGGCACCTTCAACGGCAGCGACGTGATGGGCGCCAGCCCGACGCCGGATTCGGGCGGTGCCCGCACGGTCGAGTCGGCATTCGCCGAGCTGGCCGTGCCGCTGGTCTCGCGCGGGATGCGCGTGCCGTTCGTCCGCAGCCTGACGATGCAGCTTGCGGGCCGCGTCGAGAACTACACCAGCTTCGGCCTGGTCGCGAAGCCCAAGGTGGCGGTGGGCTGGACGCCGATCGACGGCCTGCAGTTCCGCACCGCTTGGTCGCTGGGCTTCCGCGCGCCGAACCTGCCGCAGCTCTTCGAGAACGGCGTACAGCGCAGCAATACGCGCACCGACTGGATCAACTGCGAGGCCGATGTCCGCGCCGCCCGGATCGCCAATTTCGACGCCTGCACCCGCTCGGTCGCGGTCGTATCGAACCGTTCGGGCAGCCAGTCGCTCAAGCCCGAGGAATCGAACAACTTCACTGTCGGCGCGGTATTCGTGCCGCCAATGCCGTCGGGCCTGGGCCGGTTGACCTTCACCGCGGATTACTGGCGGATCCATCAGACGAATCTGATCGGCCTGTTCGGCGACAACAACGCGCTGACGCTGGATTATTACATGCGCCTCCAGGGCGCCTCGAATCCGAACGTACAGCGCGCCACGCCAACCGCTGCGGAGATCGCCAACTATGCCGGCACCGGGCTCACCGCGCCGGGCCGGGTGATCCAGGTGATCGACAATTATGCCAACCTCAACCCGCGCACCGTGCGCGGGCTCGACCTCGGCATGGCGTACCGCCTGCACAAGACCCCGATCGGCGACTTCGATTTCAAGGTGAACGCAGCGCACCTGATCGAATTCTACCAGGAGCCCGATGCGCAAAAGGCAGCGCTGATCGCCGCCCAGGCGGCGGGCGCGATCGACTCGACGATCTCGATCAGCGGCGCGGAAAGCCTGTTGCGCCAGAACGGCCGGCCGACCTGGCGCTTCACCAGCACGATCACCTGGCGCAAGGACGGCTGGGGCTGGGGCTATTACAACAGCTATGTCGGCGGCGTGGAGGACACGTCCGCATCGCTGCCGGACGGCACGCTCTGGCAAGTGAGCGACGTGCTGACCCATAATTTCTATGGGCAGTACACGTTCGGCCGCAAGGCCGGCCTGCTCAGCCGCACCCGCATCAAGATCGGCGCGCGCAACATTTTGAACACGCTGCCGCCGATCGCCGACGGCTCCTATGGGTATCTGGGCGAACTGCACAGCATCCGTGGGCGCTACGTCTATGCCTCGCTCCGCAAGCGGTTCTGAGGGGTAGGCCGATGAAGCGGATCTTCCCGCCCGCTGCGCTTGCCGCATTGTCGCTCCTCCTCGCCACGCCGGCGCTTGCCCAGGTGGCGGCGGGGGATTCTGAAGCCGATGAGGCGCCCGGCGCCGAAAAGCCCAATGCCGACGCGAAGGTTAAGGTCGAGAGCGTCAAGTTCCTCAGCGTCGACGGCAAGAACATGATCAACGGCTATGTCTTCACCGCCGAGGGCGGGGCAGGGCGCAAGCCGGCGATCGTGATGGAACATGGCCGAGGCGGCGCCTATTCGAGCCTGGCGGACGGCGTCTACAACGCCAACACGCTTTCCTCGCGCCACAAGATGTGGGGCAGGATGTGGGCGAGCCGCGGCTATGTGGCGATCATGGTCGATGACTTCGGGCCGCTGGGCTATCCCCAGGGCTTTGGGCGCTTCACCTATGACAGCCGCCCGGCCGCGCTCGACGAAGTCACCAACCGGCCGCTTCATGCCTATGGCGCGCTCAAATATCTGAAGACGCGCAGCGACGTCGATCCCAAGCGGATCGGCCTGATGGGCTGGTCGAACGGCGGCAGCCTGACGCTGGCGGCGATGGCCAACGACAAGCCCGAGGGGATCAAGGAAGCCGGCTTCCGCGCCGGCGTCGCCTTCTATCCCGGCTGCGGTCTGAAGAACCGCTTCGATAAGACCGGCTACCGGCCATATAATCCGGTGCTGCTCATGATCGGCACGGGCGATGTCGAGGTGTCGGCCACGCTGTGCGATCGGCTGGTGTCGCGCAGCCGCAGCGGCAAGGGCGATATCGAGATCGTGCTCTACAAGGACGCCGAGCACAGCTTCGACACGCCTACCAAGTCGCGTCAGTCCGTGCCCGCCAACGCGGCCGCCAAGGAGGACGCGATGCAGCGCACCGTCACCTTCTTCGACGAGAAGCTGCGCCCACGTCCCTGACCTGATCCATCTCCAGCGGGAAGGATCGGTCGAGATCCTCCCGAACCTTCAAATTCATTCCGTTTTCCGGGGGAATCTCCATGACCGCTGTCGCCGCCAAAACGCCTTCGCCGACTCGCCGCCGCAATTTGCGCCCGCTGCTGCTCGCCTCCGTGTTTGCCGCGGGCGTGGTGCCCGGACTGGCGCATGCGCAGGATACTACAGTTGCGGCGGGCACGACGCGGACCACGCAGATTACGATTGGCGGTGAGAGCACGGTGACCGTCGAGGCGGGTGCCACCGTTACCTACAGCACCAGCGGCAGCACCGCGCGCGCGATCACGTATCCCACGACGACTTTGCCGACGAACGCCGGGCCCAAGATCATCAACAGCGGCACGATAAAGGCGGTCGGCGCCTATATCGTCGACACGACCGGGACGACGAGCAACGGTATCCGTCCGCTCACGGTGATCAACAATGCCACTGGCCTGATGGAATCGGGCCTGGACGTGATCCGCATCTATAATGGCGGAAACGACGTCACCCAGCCGACCGCGATCAACATCACCAACTACGGCATGATGACCTCTTACACTGGGGATGTGCTCGATCTGAACTCGGTGCCCAGTGCAGTCCTGACGCTGATCAATACGGGCACGATGCAGGGCGGCGCGGGAACGCCCGGCACGGGTGGTTCGGTTACGGCAAGCACGACCGGCAATGGCGTGATCATGGGCGCAGGCACGATCACCAATTCGGGAACGATCAAGGGCATCTACGGCGTTTCCGGCGTCGGCACGCAGACCCGCACGATCACATCCAATTCGGGCTCGATCCAAGGCGTCACTCGCGGCATCTCCTTGGCTGCGGGTAGCAGCACTGTTGCGCTGAACGGCACGAGCCTGGTCTCCGGCAACTACGGAATCTATCTCGGCGGCGGCAACAACACCATCACGCTGTCCGGCACTTCGAGCGTTACCGGCGTGACCGCCGGCCTCTATATGGTCACCACCGGCACGAACCTGGTCACGGTGGGTGCGAACACCAGCGTTACGGCCTCCGGAGCCGTCGATACCGACGGCAATGCCGACAGCGACGGCATGTATCTCACCGCGGTGACGCTCAACAATTACGGCACGATCAGCGGCACCAACTACGGTATTTCGGGACAGTCCTCGACGGCTTATGTCCGCGACATCACGCTGCATGCCGGCAGCACCACCAGCGGCGGCACCAGTGCGATCGACTTCTACGGCGGAATGAACACGATCTCGATCGAGACCGGCGCGATCGTGATCGGCGAGATCAGCGGCGGCGTGACCAGCACCAACGGGTACGACACGCTGAAGCTCTACGGCAACGGCGTGGCCGTGATCCCGACCATCTCGAATTTCGAGGCGATCCAAGTCAATGGCGGCGACTGGACCGCGACCGGAACGCTGAACGTCACGGCTGCCGGCGCGACGGTCGCCAGCGGCGCGATCCTTCGCCTCGGCAATGGTGGCACCCTGGGCAGCGTCAACGGCGCGATCGTCAACAACGGATCGCTGATCTTCAACCGCAGCGACACCTACACCCAGGCGGCGGCGCAGACGATCAGCGGCGCGGGCACGCTCGCGATCACCGGCGGCACCTATTCGCTGCTCAATGCCAACAGCTATACCGGCGCGACGACGATCACCGGCGGCGCACTTCGCGCCAGCGCCGACAACGCCTTCTCGGCCGCCTCGGCGATCACGATCGGCGCGGCCGGCACGCTGAACCTCAACGGCTTCAGCCAGACCGTGACGGGCGTCGCCGGCGCCGGCAACATCCAGCTCGGCACTGCCAATGCCACGCTCACCTTCGGCAGCAACAACGCCGATGCGACGCTTTCGGGCGTGATCTCGGGCAGCGGTAACCTGACCAAGACCGGCACCGGGCTGCTGACGCTGAGCGGTGCCAACAGCTTCCTGGGCCTGACCACGATCAACGGCGGCAGCCTGCGCGTGACCGGTTCGCTCGCCAGCGACGTCGCGATGAACACGGGCACGCTGAGCGGCGCGGGCACGATCGGCGGCACGGTGACGATGGCCGCGGGCACGGTGATCGCGCCGGGCGGGGCGGGCACTGCCGGCACGCTGTCCACAGGCACGCTGCTGCTCAACGCCGGCACGACGCTGGCCTTCGACCTCGGCGCGCCCGGCAATGCGAACGCCGCGCTGAGCGACCGCATCGTCGTCACCGGCGACCTGACGCTCGACGGCACGATCAACGTCAACGACGTCGGCGGCTTCGGCCTCGGCGTCTATCGCCTGATCAGCTACAGCGGCACGCTGACCGACAACGGCCTGCTCGTCGGCACGCTGCCCGCCGGCACCGATGCCAGCCTGGTCACGATCCAGACGTCGGTCGGCCAGCAGATCAACCTGGTCTATGGCGATGCCAGCACGCTGGTGCCCGCGGTGCAGTTCTGGGACGGCTCAGGCACTTCGGGCGACGGCGTGATCAGCGGCGGCTCGGGCAGCTGGGTCAACGCCGTCGACAACTGGACCCGCAGCAACGGCGTGCTCAACGATGCCTGGGGCGAGCAGTTCGCCGTGTTCGGCACCACTGGCGGCACGGTGAGCGTCGACGATGCGATCCGCTTCGGCGGCATGCAGTTCATGACCAACGGCTATGAGATCGCCAGCGGCACCGGCACGCTCCAGGCGATCGAGGCCGTCACGTCGATCCGCGTCGATCCGGGCATCTCGGCCACCATCTCGGCGGCGATCGGCGGCACCGGCGGGCTTGCCAAGCTCGACAGCGGCACGCTGACGCTTACCGGCGCCAACAGCTATACGGGCGGCACCGTGGTGAATGGCGGGCGCCTGCGCCTTGCCGGCGCCGGGGCACTGCCGGGCGGCTTCACCGTAGCCTCGGGCGCAGTGGTGGAAATCGCCACGGCGCAGAACGCGACGACCATCGCGGGCGACGGCACTGTCGAGCTTGGCGCGACGCTGACCATCGGTGCCGGCAACGCCGACAGCAGCTTCGCCGGCACCCTCACCGGCACCAGCGGCATCGCCAAGACCGGCACGGGCACGCTGCTCCTGAGCGGCGCCAACAGCTATACCGGCACCACCAGCCTGACCGGCGGTACGATCCGCCTGGCGACGGGCGGAGCGCTCGGCACCGGCAATGTCTCGATGACCTCGGGCACGACGCTCGACCTGGCCGGCATCGCCACCCAGATCGGCACGCTCGCGGGTGGCGGCACGGTCGCGATCGGCACCGACGGTTCGCTCACCACCGGCGGAAGCGGCAATACCAGCTTCGCCGGATCGATCACCGGTACGCGCGGCGCGCTGGTCAAGACCGGCACCGGCACGCTGACGCTGAGCGGCTCGAACAGCTTCAGCGGCGGCACGACGATCGCCGGCGGAACGCTGCTGATTGCTGCCGCCAACTCGCTGTCGAACAGCGGCACGGTGCGGATCGAGGCCCCCGGCACGCTCCAGATCGGCGTCAGCAAGACGCTGGGCGGCGTCAGCGGCAGCGGCGCGATTACGCTGGGCGCCAACACGCTGACCGTCAGCACCAGCGGAACCTATGACTTCTCCGGCATCGCCAGCGGCACTGGCGGCATCACCAAGGCCGGCACCGGCACCTTCACGCTGAGCGGCGCCAACGCCTATATCGGTGCGACCGCAGTGAGCGCGGGCACGCTGCTCGTGAACGGCAGCGTGGCGGGCGACGCAAGCGTGGCGAGCGGCGCGACACTGGGCGGCAGCGGCACGATCGCCGGCACGGTGACCGTGGCGAGCGGCGGCAACCTCACCGCCGGCACCGCGGGCAGTGCCGGAACGCTGACGCTCGGCAACCTGGTGCTGACCAGCGGCTCGAACCTGAATTACGATCTCGGCGCGGCCAGCATCGCCTTGGCCAGCGACCGGTTGAACGTGCTGGGCGACGTGACGCTCGCCGGCGCGCTCAACATCACCGATGTCGGCCAGTTCGGCACCGGCGTGTACCGCCTGATCGACTATGGCGGCACGCTGACCGACAACGGCATCGCGTTCGGCACCTTGCCGACCGGCGTCGCGGTCGCGCAGCTCGATCTCCAGACGAGCGTCGCCAAGCAGGTGAACCTGGTCGTCTCGGGCACGCTGCCCGAAGTGCAGTTCTGGGACGGCAGCGGCACCGCCGGGGACGGCGCGATCGCGGGCGGCGGCGGCAGCTGGAACAACAGCGCCTATAACTGGACCGGTGCGAGCGGGCTGGAGAACACCCGCTGGGGCGCCCGGTTCGCGGTGTTCCAGGGCACTGGCGGCACCGTGACGGTGGACGCCGCCATCGCCTACACCGGCATGCAGTTCATGAATGACAGCTATGTCATCGCCGCCGGTACGGGCACGCTGACCACCACCACCGCGGACGGCAACATCCGCGTCGATCCGGGCGTCACCGCGCGCATCGATGCGAGCATCGCCGGCACCGGCGGGCTGACCAAGCTCGACAGCGGCACGCTGATCCTGGGCGGCCAGAACAGCTATACCGGCGCAACCCTTGTCAGCGGTGGTACGCTGCGCCTCGCTACTAGCAACGCGATTGCGGCGGCATCCGGCGTGACGGTGGCGAAAGGCGCGACGCTCGATGTCGCCGCCGCCAACACGCTTGGCGCGCTTTCGGGCGAAGGTTCGGTGGTGCTGAACGCCAATCTCGCGGTAGGCATCGGCAACGCGGCGAGCGCGTTCGCGGGCGTCTTCTCGGGCACCGGCCTGCTCAGCAAGACCGGCACCGGCGTGTTCACGATCAGCGGCACCCAGACGCATAGCGGCGGCACGAATGTCGATGCCGGCACGCTGCGCCTGGCCGGCGCGACGGTGCTGGGAACCGGCGCAGTGAGCGTCGCCACGGGCGCAACGCTCGACCTGGCCGGCAACAGCCTCACGGTCAGCCGCCTGGCCGGCACCGGTGCAGTCACGCTGGGCACCAACGGGGCGCTGACCGTGGCGGAAGCGGCGGCGGACGGCAGCTTCGGCGGCGTCGTCTCCGGCGCGGGCATGCTGATCAAGGCAGGAGCCGGCACGCTGACCCTGACCGGCGCCAACACCTATACCGGCGGCACGCGCATCGATGCGGGCACGCTGGCGCTCACCGCGAGCAACTCGATCGGCACCACCGGCGCGGTCGAGATCGCCGCGGCCGGCACGCTGTCGATCGCCAGCGCCAAGACGATCGGCGCCCTGAGCGGCGCCGGCAGCGTCACGCTGGGCAACAACACGCTCACCGTGGGCAGCGGCAATGGCAGCAGCAGCTTCTCGGGCGTGGTCTCGGGCACCGGCGCGCTGACCAAGACGGGCACCGGCACGCTGACGCTGTCCGGCGCCAACAGCTATACCGGCCTCACCACCATCTCGGGCGGCACGCTGGCGCTGGCGGCGAGCGGCAGCATCGCGGGCGGCGTCAACATCAGCGCGGCCACCGGCGTGCTCGACCTGACTGCGGGCACCCAGACAGTGGCGGGCTTGCGCGGGGTCGCGGGCGCGCAAGTGCTGCTGGGCAGCTCCAACCTGACTATCGCGGGTACGGCGACCGAGACGTGGAGCGGCGTGATCAGCGGCACCGGCAATGTGACCAAGGCGGGCACCAACACGCTCACCTTCTCCGGGGCCAACAGCTACACCAGCACGACCACGATCAGCGGCGGCATCCTGCGCGCCGGCGCTGCGAACGTGATCGCGCTGAGCGCACTGAACATCACGGCGGGGCGGTTCGACCTGGCGAGCTTCGACCAGGCGATCGGCAGCCTGTCCGGCACCGGCACGGTGACGCTGGGCACCGCCACGCTCACGGTGGGCGGCAACAACGGCACGACCACCTATGACGGCGTGATCAGCGGCACCGGCAATCTGGTGAAGACCGGCACGGGCACGCTGACGCTCACCGCCGCCAACACCTATTCGGGCTTCAGCCGCGTCGATGCCGGCAAGCTGGTGGTCAACGGCACGCTCGCCAACGCGGCGATGATCGTCGGCAGTGGCGGTCGCCTCGGCGGAAATGGCAGCTTCGCCAGCCTCGACGTGGCCGGCACGCTGACGCCGGGCAATTCGGTGGGTACGATCACGACCACCGGCAACGTCACCTTCCGCGCCGGGTCGGTCTATGAAGTCGAGACCAATGCGACGATCGGCAGCGACCTGGTCGCCGCCGGCGGCAATGTCGTGATAGAGGGCGGCACGGTGCGCGTGATGCCGCTGGGTTCGGGCTACAACGCCTCGACCACCTATCAGATCATCAGCGCGGGCGGCTCGCTCACCGGCCAGTTCGCCGGCGTCACCAGCGACCTGGCGTTCCTGGCACCGAGCCTGGTCTACACCGCCAACGCCGTGAACCTGGTGCTGCGCCGCACCGACACTGCCTTCGACACGGTGGCGGTGACGCCGAACCAGGTCGCGGTGGCGAAGGCGGTCCAGGCGGCGGGATCGGGCACGGTGTTCAGCCAGGTGCTTGGCCAGGACACCGCCGGTGCCCGCCAGGCATTCACCCAGCTTTCGGGCGAGATCTACGCCTCGCTGCCGGCGCTGGCGCTCCACCAGGCGCGCCAGGGCCGGGACGCGGTGCTGGATCGCCTCGCCGAGCCGATCTCGGGCGGCGTGTGGCTGCAGTACAGCTCGAGCGACATGGACATCGATGCGGACGACGGACAGGCGGCACTCGATCGCCGCATGACGGGCGTGCGCGGTGGCTTCGACTCCTCGATGGGCAAGCTGCGCTTCGGCGCGGTCGCCGGGCACGGGACCAGCAATATCGGTTCCGACGCGCTGGCGAGCCGTGCAACGCTGACCGCCACGCAGTTCGGCGTCTATGCGGGCTATCGCCTCGGCGCGCTCAAGCTTCGCGTGGGCGGCCTGATCGAGAGCAGCCTGGCCAAGGCCTACCGGTCGGTGTCGATCGGCGGCTTCGGCGACGCGCCGGCCGGGCGGGGGACGACCAACATCCTCCAGACCTTCGGCGAAGTCGCGTACACGATCGCGCTGCACCGCTGGAACGTCGAGCCCTTCGTCACTGCCGGCGCGAGCCGGGTGGCGGCGAAGCACATCGTCGAGACCGGCGGCCTGGCCGCGCTCGAGCTCGGCAAGGTCGAGGCCGGCGTGTTCGGGGCGAAGGCCGGCATGCGCTTCAACGGCGCGTTGCCGATCTTCACCGGCAGCAGGCTGCGCCTGACCGGTGCCGTGGCGGTGCAGAGCCAGGACCTCGACAAGGTCGCGACGCGCGATGCCCGGTTCGTGGCGACCGGCCAGTCCTTTTCGATCTCGGGCAATCATCCGTCGAACACCAGCGCCGCGGTCGACCTCGGCATCTCGCTGGATGCGGCGGGCGGCACGCTCTCGGTCCGCTATCTCGGTGAATATGCGCGCAACGCCCAGGATCACGGCGTCCGCGCCACGCTGGGCTGGCGTTTCTGAACTTGCACAGGGGGAAAGATATCATGTTGAAGTCGTTGGCGATCGCGCTGCCGCTGCTCTCCGGGGCTGCGGTGGCCAGCACACCGCAGCCCACCGCCATCGAGGCGCAGGACAAGGCACCCGCGCTCCAGTCCGTCTGGGGCGAGAAGGGCTATATCGAATATCTGCCTGGCAACGGGCCGGTGATCATCACCGCTCCGCATGGCGGAGACATGATGCCGGAATCGATCCCGGACCGCGCCCCCGAGAATTGCGGCGGCAAGGCCGTGGTGGTGCGCGACACCAACACGCTGGAACTGGCGAAGGCGATGCGCGACAGCTTCTATCGCCGTCACGGCTTCTACCCTTATGTCGTCGTCAGCCATATCGCGCGCAAGAAGCTGGACCCGAACCGCCCGCTCGAGGAAGCCGCCTGCGGATCGCCGGAAGCTGCCAAGGCGTTCGACGAATGGCACGGTTTCATCGAGCAGGCCGAGCGCGAAGTGATCCGCGACTTCGGCAAGGGCTGGTACATGGACATTCACGGCCATGCGCATCAGATCCAGCGCGTCGAGATCGGCTATCTGCTGACCACCGCCCAGGTCAATTCCTCGGATGCGACGCTCAACGCCGATCGGGCGCTGCGTGACCGCGTGTCGATTCGCAACCTGCTGTCCGACAAGGTTCAGCTCGCCGATATCCTGCGCGGGCCCGACGCCCTGGGATCGGCGTTCGAGCGGGACGGCTTCCGTGCGGTGCCGAGCGACGCGGATCCGGCGCCCGGCGCCAACAAGTATTTTTCGGCAGGCTACAACACGCTGCGCCACGGCTGCTCCGCCGACGCTGCTGCGGCGGGTAACAAGACCGACGGCAAGATCTGCGGCGTCCAGTTCGAGACCAACTACAAGGGCCTGCGCGACACCGCCGAGAACCGCCGCCGCTTCGGCGACACCGTGGCGATCGCGGTGGGCGACTATCTGAAGCGCTATTACGGCATGGATATCCGCGCCAAGAAGGGTCGTCGCTGACGCTTCCGCTCCCGCCGCGCGAGGTGATGCCTCGCGCGGCGGGAATTACGGAGCCTGAAAGCCCGTGGTTGTGTGCGAAGCGCGCGAACGGCTGGCCACGGGTTCGCGTTAGCGGAACAGGCCCAGCGGAATCGCCTCACCCATCTTCGTCTCGCCTGCGCCGTTCGGGTGAAGATTATCCCCGCCCTGCAACGCGCTGGCCAAGCGCTTCGGATTGGCGGGGTCCGCTACGACCTTCTCCATGTCGATCACCGCGTCGAAGGTGCCGGACTTCCGCATCCAGTCGTTGATCGCCGCCCGCAGCGCCTCGCCCTCGGGCGTCTGGTAGCCGGCCCCCTCGAACGGCAGGATCGTCATCCCGATCACCTTGATCCCATGCGCGTGCGCGCGCTGGACGAGCTGGCGATAGCCGGCCTTGAGATCGTCGGCAGTGATCACCGGACTGTTGTTCCGGCCCGAGCCGCCGATGTCGTTGATCCCCTCGAGCAGGACGACATGGGTGACGCCAGGGAGCGCCAGCACGTCGCGGTCAAAGCGGGCGAGGGCGTTGGGCCCGGCGCCGCTCGACAGGATGCGGTTGCCCGAAATAGCTTGGGTCACCACCACATGCGGCATCCCCGCCACGACGATCCGCCGGCCGAGCACATCGCCCCAACGGCACGCCGGCACCGCTTCATTGGCGCAGCCGGTATTGTCGGTGATCGAGTCGCCATAGGCCACGATCACCGGGCGCTGCCTGGCACCCAGCACATCGACCCCGGCGAGCAGCGGGCGCGGACCGGACTGGCTGGCCGGCGTAAAATCCCTGTCGGTGAAGTCGCCCGTGGGCGAGATCGCGGTCTTCGCCCCGCCCGCGCCATGCACCGTGTCGATATCGACCTTCTCGGGCAGGAAGAGCGACACTTCGATCAGGTCGAACGCCTTGACCGGCAGCGCCACTGGGTCGCTGACCAGCGGGGCGCCGTTACGCAGCCGGCCCTCACCCTGACCATCGAACGTCACGCGCACCGGCTTGCCGCCGGCTATCCGCACGGTAGCCGCGCCGATCCGCATCGCCGGGCCATAGTCGTTCGCCAACCGGATACGGAGTTTGCTGCCCGCCGCGCCCACGCGGACCTGCATGCGCAGCGTCGCATTCTCCACCGACACACGCTGGGCGGGCGCCGTCGCCTGCCACATGCTGGCCGTCCAGGCGGGCGTCCAGCCGTCGGGTCCGGGTCGGGCATCGGCGGGGTTCGCAGCAAGCAGCAGCAGCGGAGCGATCATCGCTCCAAGGGGCATCCGGCGCATGGTTTCTCCTAAGGGTTGTCGGCGTGAGGGTTTCATTCGAACAGGCGAACGTCTGGGCTATTTCTGCCGCGCTTTGAAGTCGTCGATCGAGGCAAAGTCGAACGCCGCGCTGCCGTCCGGATTCCGCCTGGCGGGCATCGGACGACGACGTTCGAACGGGATGGCGCCGATGACGGGCTTCGCGGGCAGGGGCTTGAACATACGCGACCTTCGGGACTGGCCGGGGGCCTCAGCAGCCCTGCTGTTCAGAATTTCAGGCTGAGCGTGGCGCGACCTTCGTGCTCGCGGGCGCCGCTGCCCAGCAGACCGCCATAGCCGAGCCGCAGGCTGAGCGTGTCGCTCAGGTCGGCGGTGAGGTTGAGGTTGGCCGCTGCCGCAAAGCGATCGATTTCCGCCGAATGCCGTTGAGCGCCTGGTCGGCTCGACCAGCATAGCAGCAATCTGCCATTTTCCACTTGCCGCTGGTGACCCCTACGAGAATCGAACTCGTGTTTTCGCCGTGAGAGTACACGCAACGGGGGGTGTTCGGGTCCATATGGACGCCTATGTATTCGTTGTAAGTCAATCGGTTATGGAGATTTCGGTCCTTCCGCGTCCAAGCCAATTCTGCTACGGTTTTGCAGTAAATTTGCAGTAAGTCCGTGAGGCAGACATGGCGCGCATTATCCGCAACCAACGGCTCGACAGCAGGAGCGCGCGTGCGCTGCTCCCCAAGCGCCATGCGCCCTATTGGCACTTGCTGACGCGGGGCAGGGCGCTCGGCTACCGCAAGGGCGCCAAGGGCGGCATCTGGCTCGCCAAGTACCGCACCGCCGACGGCAAGCGCGAGCAGCTGCTTCTTGGTGCCGCTGACGATGCCTTCGACGGCGAAACGTCCGACGTGCTGACCTTCGCCGCCGCGCAAGCCAAGGCACGCGACTGGTTCGAGGCGCTCGATCGCGACGCGGGCAGGCGGCGCCCGCGCTACACGGTCGAGGACGCGCTCGACGATTACATCGCCAACTTCGCCGGCAAGTCGCTCGACAAGACCCGCTACGTGATCGACCGGCTCGTGCGACCGGAGTTCAAGAACGTGCAGGTGAGCGATCTCACCACCGAGCGCTTGCGCGAGTTTCTGGAGAAGATCGCTTCGCGGCGCTCAGTCTACCGTGCGAACAAGAAGGGCGTGCGCAAGGAGCGCCCGGTTCGCGACGATGCCGTGCGTGTCCAGCAAGCGAACGCCAATCGCGCGTTCACGCCGCTTCGCGCCGCGCTCAACCGGGCGTTCGCGCTGGGCAAGGTCGCGGACGACAGCGCGTGGCGCCGGGTGAAGCCCTACGCCAAGGTCAGCGCTCCCAGGATCCGGTACTTCACAGGGCCCGAGATCCATCGGCTGATCGAGCATGCGCCCGACTGGTTCCGCCCGCTGATCCAGGCCGCGCTGCTCACGGGCGCGCGCTGGTCTGAGATTCACCGCGTTCGCGTGCGGGACGTCGACTTGATGAGCGGCGTGCTGACGTTTCCCGACACCAAGAGCGGGCGGCCGCGGTTCGTGCACCTGAGCGATGAGGGCATCCAGCTTTTCCGAGGGCTCTGTTTGGGCAAGAGGACCGACGAGCTTGTTTTCTTGAACCAGCATGATCGGGAGCTCGGTACATCGCACCAGATCAGGCCGATGCGTGAGACCTGCGAGGCGGCGGGGGTGGAGCCTGCGGGGTTCCATATTCTGCGGCACACCTATGGCTCCCGGCTGGCTATGGCTGGCGTGCCGATGGCGGTTATTGCGGAAGCGCTCGGGCACGCCGACGAACGGATTACCCGGAAGCACTACGCGCATCTCTGCCCGTCCTACGTTCGGGAAGCAGTGCGGTCGGGGCTTGGGGACTATGGAATTGTTGAGAAGCCGGTGGGTCTGCGTCTCGTCCAATAAGCTGGATCAGTTCCATGGTGGATGCCATTAGAGCCGACGTTGGAGAGGCAGCGCATAGTCGCGCTGGAGGGGCGCAGCACCCCGCCAAGGAAGCGATTAGGACGCCTCGGCGAGACGAAGTACCTCCCGAGGTAGCGGCCGAACATCCTCTGCGCTGTCAATAATCGCCGATCCGTTTGGCCCGAAAGACAGGTCGAAACGGCGGCCCGTTTCCTCCGGCGTGCTCCGCAGCCGTCGGCACAAGAGGTCGGCCAAAGCCGGGTCTTCCACGGCAATAATGACTTGCCGCCCCATCCGCCGGATCGCGGACAGCACCTCGACCAGATTCAAGGCGCGATAATCGTCAATATGCTGGACCGGGTCGTCCAGCAGCAGCGAACTGAGCCGGCACCAGGGCCGCGAAAGATGGATAGCGAGCAGGAAGGCGAGACCCGCCGCCCGCCGCTGCCCGCTGCTGAAAAGGAATTGCGGGTTCCGGCCGTCGCCCACCGTGAAATTGAGCGACGCTCGCACCTCACCGCCAAAGTCGGTCTCAATCTCCCGCCAGTCCGTATGGGGGCGGAGGCGCTGGTACAGCTCCTTCAGGAGCGGCATCACCGTGTCGAACTGTTCGGTGAGGATCTGGTTGGCTACGGACTTCGCGGCCTTGTCGATCTGCTTCGCGGCTTCAACGGCCCGGTCGGCGGCGGTGGCGCGCAGAGATTCCTCTTCCACATTCTCGCGGAGCTGCGCGATCCGCATCTCCAGCGCGGTGACCCGGTCGTGCGCGCTGGACGCTTCAAGGATGAATAGCGCATGTTCGAGCTGCGCCGTCTCCTCCTGCCGTTTCAGTACAAGGCTACGAATCTGGTCGGTATCGATCGGATCGGTAAGCAGGTCATAACGTTCGAAGACGGCGCGAACCGCGGCGAGCGCCTGAGAGGAGCGGGCCCGCCGAGCATCGAGATCTTCGAGCGCCCGCTTCGCGGCCGCAAGCTCCTGCTCGGCCTGGCTGGCTAGCAATTGGGCCTCCGTTAAAGCGTCGGCCGTCCGGGCCGCCGCCTCGCCTCGGGCCTGTAGCCGCGCCCGGGCCGCCTCGATCGCGGCGGCAAATTCGGCATCACCCCGAACGGCGTTGCAGAGCGGGCAATGTCCCTCGACCAGCCCAATTTCTTCCCCATGTTGAAGCAAGGCGATCATATGGGCGGCAAAGGAATCGGCCTCCTGTTCGGCCGTAGCCGCACGTTGAGCGTCGGCGACGGCCGCCAGCGCCTGACTCTGGCTCTGCTGGAGCGCTTCCGCCTGCACTGCAAGCGCGAGCGAATTGGCGAGGCCCTCTTCCGAGGTGAAAAGGCGTTCCTCCGCGACTGTCGCTTCTGCCTGGACGATAGCATCCATCAAGACAGGGATCGATTGCTTGCGTTCCGCGACCCAGCGCCTGAGTGCTTCGGATCGATCTCCCGTCGCGACGAGGTCGTGGGCTATCCGCTGGATGATCGCTTCAGCCTCGGACACGTCGGCCTGACGTTCGGCGATGCTGCGCGCTTCGGTGAGCGCCGAAAGAGCCCGGCCAAGCTCGGCCTGCGCCTCGGCAAGCTTAGCGTCCTGCGTCCGCTTGGCCGTGGCGGCGGCTTTGCCCAGCTCGCCCGTCCGCTCGTGATGATCCGGCCCGGTGAGGCCGCCGATCGCGGCGCGAACGGCTTCGAAGCGCGCCTGCTCTGGAAGGTCGAGGCTGAGGCCGGACAACGTCTCGTCCCGTATGAGCGTGGTCTGGACGAGCGTCTCCTGCCACGGGCACTGAGCCATTTGATCGGAGCAGATTTGCTTGGCCACATCGTCGAGGGAGGTCTGCAGGCCGCGGTCGCGGCTGCGTAAGATCTTGAACGACTGGCCGTTCGGGGCGATCAGTCCGACCTCGACATATTGAGCCGCCGGCGTGCCATCGCCAACCCACCAGATATGGCTGTCGAGGCCGCCGCCCTTGGCGCCCTTGACCGCAAATTTGTTGATCGTACCGGTGAAGGCATAATCGATCGCATCGAGGACCGTGCTCTTGCCTGCGCCGTTGCGGCCAGTGAGCACAACGAACCCGGCGGGGAAGTCGAAGCGTGTTGCGTCCTTGAATCCCCGGAAACCCGCGACCTCTACATAAGAAAATTTCATGGCCGTTCCCCGAGCAGGCGAACCGCCTCCGAAACCGGGACCTCTAGATCCAATATGGTATGCGCCGCCTGGGGCGCGATGTCGGCGATCCGTTTTTGCAAGCGTGCCGTCAAATCCTCATGCTGGAGCGCCGGCTGATATTGAACTGGTAGGACTGGCAACAGGGCCCGCACCAGATCCTCGCGGCTTGCGATGTCGCAGGCAGCGACCTTGCGCGTTCGTTCGAGATCCTCCTCGATCCAGCTCACTGCGCGTTTTTGCCTCCCATCGCCCGCACCGCCGCACAGGAATACACAATAGACGTTCCATGCCTTCTCACCTGCGGCGCGAATGTCGGGTGCGAAACGGTTTAGGATCTCGCGTTCGAGGGCCTTCCACCCTTCGATCAGCTCGTCCGTTTGCACGAACGAACTGCAGAATCCGACCAGCGCATTGTCCTCGAAGCAGACCACCGACCGGTGGCCCACCGAGCTGAGGCGGACAGTGAAACCGGCGTCGCGTAGAAGGATCTGCGAGGTGGAGAGCAGGTCGATCACAAGCCCAGCTCCGTGCGTGCCTCGGCGCGGGTGAGCCATTTCGCGCCGCCACCCGGAGCTGGGCTGACGATGCTCGCGCCCTTACCGGTTGCGATCAGCCTGGCTGGGACGCCGAGATCGATCGCCCCGGCGCACAAGACGATGTCGGGCTGGGTCAGGTTGGGCGGCTCCTTATGTGCTTCCTTCACCTCGCTGAGACCGCGGCCGGCCCCGTTGACGATCCGCACCGTCCGTCCGCCATGCTCCAGCCACGCGCCGGCTTGCACGGCGCCGTTATTTCCAAGCTCGATATGGGCGAAGGCGGCTTGGGCGGTGTCTGCTGGGGGCGCCTTCTGCATCGCCGCCCGCGTATACGGCACGCCCTCCACATCCCGCCGCAGATCGTAGAGCTCATCGCAGGTCAGGCCGTTCGGGGACGGCACATGCGCAATTCCGCTCCCCGTCGCGAGCGGCTGCCCCAAGGCATAAAATTTCCTAGCCCAACTTTTTGAGTATTCGACTCGCAGCTCCTCGAGGATGTGGTCGCCTGACTCCTCAATATGCTCGAACGCAGCGCTCAAAGTCGTCAATTTGTCCCACAATTGCGGCGCCTTGGCTTGGAGGTCGGCGCTTGACGTCGGGTCGATCACAGTCACGGACAGCGCGTTGGTAATGGTGAAAGCGTTCGCCAGCACATCGTTGAGATAACCCCAATCGGTCCAGAAACCTACCACCACCAGGTGTCGGTCCGGCAGATGCAAGTTCATCCATTGGGAACAGCTCTCGACCCGCGCGTGGACGGCGGGCTCAGCTAATTGCGCCGTCGTCCATAAAGTCGCCCGCCGACCCCGCTGCATGCAGCCGTGAAACTTGAGGAGCGGACTGGTGTCGGCGGCGAAGCTGGTCGCCTCTTGGCCCGTGAGCGCGCCTTGCATCGCAACTTTGCGCTGTTCGGCCCAACGTTCGATCATCGTGTCGAAATTAGCGGAGAGCGCGGCATGCGCGGCGCGGCTCACGAGCAGATCGGCGATGGCGGCGTGCCCCTTGTTGGGCGCGCCCGACAGATCATTCCAGGGCACCAACGGAATGAAGATGGATTCGAAATCGTTGCTGGCGTGGAAATGGCCCGCTAGCTTGTCGACGTCATATTTGAGGCTGGCATCCAGTGCCTCGTTGGCGACCCATTTGTCGTAGCAGATTTCAGCGACGCGGGCTGCGTTCGGGAGATAGCTTGGAGAAGGCATGGACAGGCCGGCGCCACAGAGGAAGACCAATGTGTCGGTGTCGATCGCGCCGAGCAATTTTGTTCTAAGTGCGGCGCTGATCGCCATTTCTGCCCCCTCCAATGTCAGCCCTAACCTAATCCAGTTTCGCCGGATGTTGTCAGGATGACGCCCGGCGATGTTGCACCGTCCGAGTTGCCCGCTCTCGGACTTACCGAAGTCAAAGCCGAACGACCGCAATTTAGGCGCCTTGCCGACAATGAGCCAGCTCTCTTCCCGCGAGCAAGCGGACTTATGGTAACCGGCGCGCGAATGTCAGCGAAGGCTGTCGAACAGAGCGGCCAATGCTTGGTCGTCGAAGGCTTGCACCGTCCGAGGGGCCTGGAGGGCCTCGGGCTCACTTGATTCCGTTTGCTCTTCCACGACCTCCTCTCGACGACTCTCTACAGCCTTCAATGCCGAAGACAGGATCAGAGCTGGCACAGGCGCAGAGTTCGCCAGCTTTCTTAGAGATGTCACATGGTCGTCGAGTTCCGATTCCGATGTCAGGTTCGAACAGGCCTCACCCGTGTTTTCGATCTCGGTAACGATCGCTTCTTGTAGCGCCTCTAAGACGCCAGATGAATAATTTGCATCACGATCTTCAACCAGTTCGGCCACGCGGCCGAGCTCATCAATGGCCATTCCCGATTCAAGAAGAGAGATGACCGCCCCTTCAAGTGCATCCTTCAATTGTCTAGCGTCCTCGGACGGTTCGAAATAAAAATCGTCGCCCAGCTGGCGCGCAAGCTCCAGCAATTTCGTCGCGTCGCGCCACGATACGAACCCCTGGGGTGGATTCTGCGAGATGCTAAGCGCTGCTTCGTAAAATCTGCGATCCTCACTGACCGCCCACCATTCGAGCAACAGATCGATTCGGTCGCTATTGTCGATGTCGTTCTTTGGAGACTTGTTTCGAAACTGGCGCTGCGGAGCTTTCGTGAGGCGCGAGACGAGGTGGACGAAGCCCGCTGCAACGACGCGTTGCCGATCAGGAGACAGCAGTCGGCGACGGGTAAAATTCCAGATTTGCTGGGCAACATCACCGCTGGGAGCAGTTTCGGCTAGCTCCGCCAAGAGCCCGCCGTCGGACAAATAGTCCGAAAGATAATCGCGGACCGAAGGGTTAATGAAATCAACAGAGCCATTCCGGATTTCAATGAAGCCACTTTCGACGCGCCGGAGGCTTTCCTCGAAATCTTTTGGATCTCGAGAAACGCCCAGCTTTTGGCTAAGTCGCTGATGGAGCGGCTCGAATGCGGCGCGCAGAGCCTCGATTGACGCTCCAAAGCCGGGTGTAAAAAATAGAGCGATCAATAAATGCCGACAGGACGCTGAGATGTGGTTTCGAAAGGCCTTGTCCCAAAGGTCCTTCGGATTGTCGAGCGCGGCAATGAAAGCTTTCGGGTACATTCCTGGGGCTAAGTCTTCAATATGCGTGCTGTCGGTCATCCACTCGATGATACGCGGATTGTAATTCCTATGGTCTACTATATTTGCCAGCTTGCCGCTGTTAAGCAGCGCGAGAAGATGCTTTCGGGGCACGTTCCGGACCAAGAGATGATTATAGAGGATGCGAGCCCGGATCGCCCTGGTGTAGCTTGAGAGGTCGAGCAGATATGTCGAAACCCCGACCCGTCGGTCGGCGAGCCGCTCGGACGCACTTTTGGCTTCGTTCAAGATATAGGCACGCGTCGTGAGGACGAAGCGCGCGTTTGGGCTGTTGCGAACTCGGTTCATGAACATCGCGAGCGCGGAATCGGTCGCGGCGAGAGCGCGTTGATCGAACGCGATCGAACCCAGGAAATCGTCGAAGAAGAATATCTGCCGCTTGGCATCGTCGATATGACCAAATCCATCCTCGAGACTTCGTATCGCGATAAGCTCCCATCCCTCACCAAGATACGCAAAAGACAAGATCTCAGCGAGTGTGGTCTTTCCTACACCAGGCGGCCCCGCGATAATAAGAACGTGGCGCTTGTCCAATATTGTCCGAGCGTCGGCGAGACTGGGGTTTTGTGCGTACACCCGCACCTTTGCGGCAATCTCCTGTTGCGTGGTCGCTGTGAACCCGTGGAAGGCGGAGTGTACAATCGCGTCGACGATCGATTCGAGGACCGTAGTGCTAGAGAGCCAGAGTTTGAGGTGAGCTCTTTCGATCTTTCGGTTGTCGCGCAGTAACTGATTAAGATCGTTTGGACCAAGTATGTCTGCCTCTTCACGAAGCGCCGGACCTATGACTTCCGAAAGTGCTGCTTTGTTGGCGCGGGTAATGGACCGTGAAGTAACCAGACTATATCTGTTCGGCGCCATTTTATCGATCGCCAGCCGCTCCCGCCTCATGATGCGCTTCAGGCTGGAAAAGGATGAGCCCACCATGTGTTTGGCTTGGAGAATGAAGTCGCCCTGAGCTGAGGAATGACGGCCGTCGGCGCCACCATCGGGTCCCGGTCCAAATGCCTCAAAGCGGCAGCAAAACGCCTTTCCCGCCAGATCGCGCGCCAAATCCTCAAAATCGGCAGGGAGGAGCGATCGGAAGTCGTATGACATGCCGCCAGACTTAGGGCGCAAAGTGACCGGACGAAAGAGGGCGAGCAACGGCCGTTTCGCGCCTCTGGCGCGACCGTGCTCTATTCCGCTTCGCTACACCGAGCCCCTGGCGGGTCTCGGCCGCTGACGCGGTGACGATCACATAACGCAGAAAGCCGGCGACACGCCGGCAAAGCGGACAGCGCTGGCGCGCTGGCGTCGCCTACCGGCCGCGGCCAAGGGGGGTGGGCGTCGCTACCCTCTAGTCCCGCCGCGGCGGGCTGCAACCCGCTGCGCGGGTCCTCCACGTTGTTCCGGCCCTGCGGGTGCTGCCCGCCGCTCAAGCGGGACTGCCGGTCCGCTCCTTGCCGCCCACCCCCCTTTTCCGGGGCCGGTGCGGTGTTTGAAGAGGAGCAAGACAATGGAACTCAAGCATATCGACATCGCCAAGCTGAGCGTTTCGCCTGTGAATATGCGTGCCGGCAGGAGGGCGCCGGACCTGACCAACATCCTGCCGTCCGTTCGGGCGCGGGGCGTGCTGGTGCCGCTGATCGTGCGGGCGAACGGGAGCCCCGACACCTACGAGATCGTCGCGGGCAAGCGGCGCTATCAGGCGGCGCTGGCCGTGACCGGGGAGGGCGGGGACGTGGACGCGCTGCCCTGTGCCGTCATGGACGCGGGCGACGACGCGGCGGCGCTGGAAGCGTCGCTGATCGAGAATATCGCGCGGCTCGATCCCGACGAGGTTACCCGGTGGGAGACCTTCACACGGCTGGTTCGTGAGGGCCGCAGGCCCGAGCATATCGCCATCGTCTTCGGTCTGACCGACGTGCAGGTGAAGCGTACGCTGGCGCTGGGCAACCTGCTTCCGCGCATCCGCAGCCTATATCGGGCTGAGAAGATCGATGCGGTCACCGTTCGGCATTTGACCTTCGCGTCCAAGGTGCGTCAGCGCGACTGGCTGGCACTGCTGGACGATCCCGAGGCCCGGGCACCGGTCGGGCAGGCGCTCAAGTCCTGGCTGTTCGGTGGGGCGTCCATCTCGACCAAGGTGGCGCTGTTCGACCTTGCCGGGTTCGGAGGCGAGGTGGTGGCGGACCTGTTCGGCGAAGACAGCTATTTCGGCAGTGCCGAGCAATTCTGGGAAGCGCAGAATGCCGCCATCGCCGAGCGCGCCGAGGCCTATCGCGAGGCGGGCTGGCGGGAGGTCGTGTCCCTCGAGCCGGGCCAGTTCTTTCAGAGCTGGGAGCATGAGAAGCGGGCCAAGCGCAAAGGCGGCAAGGTCTATGTCGCCATCGGCCACCGCGGCGATGTCGCCTTCCACGAAGGCTATATCAGCCTCAAGGAGGCGCGAGCGTTCGCCAAGGGCGCCATGGGTGAAGCCGCCGTCGAGAAGCCGAACCGTCCCGAAATCACCACTGCCGGCAACGACTATGTCGACTTGCATCGCCATGCGGCGGTCCGGGCGAGGCTCGCGACGGAGCCGGGCGTGGCGCTGCGCGTCGCCGTGGCGCATATGATCGCCGGTTCGCCGCTGTGGTCGAGCCGGGTCGAGCCGCAGCGTGCGAAGAGCGATGCCGTCACCGAAAGCGTCGAACTTTCGGCGTCCGAGACGGCTTTCGATGCTCGGCGGCGCGAGATGCTGGCGGTGCTTGGGTTCGATGGCGACACCCCGACGATCACCGGCGGGGACGGGGAGGGGCTGGCAGCGATGTTCGTTCGCCTCCTGCCGCTCGACGATGCGCAGGTGATGGCGATCCTCGCCGTCGTCATGGCCGAAACCCTCTGGGCCCGCAGCGACTTGGTGGACCTGCTCGGGGTGCATCTGGCGGTGGACATGGCGGCGTTCTGGCAGCCTGACGATGCGCTGTTCGACCTGATCCGCGACCGCGAGGTGCTGCTCGCGATGGTCGAGGAAGTCTCGGACAAGCAGGTGGTCGCGGGCAATGCCAAGGAGCCTGGCAAGGTGCTCAAGGCCATCATCCGCGATTGCCTGAACGGCGCCAACGGCCGGACCAAGGTCGAGGGCTGGGTGCCGCGCTGGATGCGGTTTCCCGCGACTGGCTATACGCCGCGCGGCGGCGTCGCTGCAGCCGATCGCTCGGTCGCGGTGGCGTCGTTGATCGCCCGGGAGCCCGGGACGGTTGAGCCGCACGTCGAACCGGTCCGCGAGGCCGCGTGATCATCCTGTCCATGCCAGCGGCGCCCCGGTGCCGCTGGCTCCCTGTCGGAGGTTGGATCATGGAACAGGAACTCCCACTCGCAGAGGTCCTCCGGCGCATCCGGTGCGCGCTCGACACGATGGACGAACTGCCCCGCGCTGTGTTCGATCTGCATCGCTATCGCGATCTGGATTACCACCGCATCGCCCTCGAACTGGGCATCAGCGTCGCGGAGGTGGAGCGCCACCTTGCCGCTGCGATGCTGCATATCCTACGACACACGGACGGCGGCGGGCCTTGAGCCCGCCGCTTTTCCTTCTGCGCTTGGTATTCTAAGCCACTGGCATGAGACTGAAGCCATGAAGACCAGCCTCGATCATCTGCCCGCCGCGAAGCAGCGCGAGCTGGAACGCGTCGTCCAGATCCTGTTCGAGGAGTTCGACGACGCGAAAGCCATCGCGACTTCGGATTGGAAGAAGCAGGCGCGCATCCTCAAGGTCATTCTCTACGGCAGCTATGCCCGTGGCGGCTGGGTCGATGAGCCGCACACGGCCAAGGGCTATCAGTCGGATTTCGACCTGCTCGTCATCGTCAACAACGAGAAGCTGACCGATCGCATCGAGTTCTGGTCGACCGCCGAGGATCGGCTCAACCGTGAGCTGGCGATCACCAAGACACTGCGCACCCCGGTCAATTTCATCGTGCACACGATGCATGAGGTGAA
This sequence comes from Sphingomonas sp. GW821-FHT12D09, assembly GCF_058807215.1. Lineage (NCBI taxonomy): Bacteria > Pseudomonadati > Pseudomonadota > Alphaproteobacteria > Sphingomonadales > Sphingomonadaceae > Sphingomonas > Sphingomonas sp. GW821-FHT12D09. Next base: position 142,212 of record NZ_JBXAQL010000001.1, read on the forward strand.
TGATGGGCTCGCGCATGGGCGCTATTTCTTCATGGACATCGCCCGCGACGGCATCGCGCTCTACCAGAGCGAGGACACCGAATTCCACGAGCCCAAGCCCAAGACGCCGCAGCAGGCGTTAGCAATGGCGCGGGAGTATTTTCAGGAATGGCTTCCCAGCGCCGAGGATTTTTTACAGGGCTTTCGGGATGCAAGCGCGCGAGGGAACCTCAAAAAAGCTGCTTTCGACCTGCATCAAGCGACTGAGCGGCTCTACCACTGCGTTTTACTGGTCTGCACCTTCTACACGCCGCACGTCCACAATCTCGGGTTCCTGCGCACCCAGGCCGAGCGCATCGATGCGCGCCTGATCGATGCATGGCCTCGCGACACCCGCATTGACCGGTCTCGCTTTGAGAAACTCAAGGAAGCCTATGTGAAGGCGCGCTACTCGAAGCACTACCGCATCAGCGCGGAGGAACTGGCTTGGCTTGGCGACCGGGTCGAGGAACTCGGTCGCATCGTCATGACGGTCTCCAATGAGCGGATCGACGCCCTTGCTAAGGCTGCCTGACGCTTATTCTACCTGCACCTCACGGTCCTCCGCCTCGGGGGTACATCCCGACCTCCCAAAGCGCGAATGCTCGATAGTTCTTCTCGGGCGTGTCGAGGACGGAAGGCGGCCATTCACGCAGCGGATCGATTCGGTCGGCCTGCGCCAATGCCCAAGCCGCCCAGCTCCCGTCCATACCTAACGCATCGCTTCGTGCGGCCACAAAAGCGCGGATCTCTTCTGCTCGTCGCCAGTTGCGGCCGTCTTCTTCAAGCTTGGCGATTGCTACCCGTTCGGCCTCGATTTGGTCCCTGAGGGTCGCGCGCCGCTGTTGTTCCCGTTCGTGGCGTTCTTCCTTGCTGCGCTGGACGTCGCGCTCGGCTGTCCGCCATGCGGCCAGTCTGCGCAGGCCCAGCATAACTTCGTCTAGGCAGTCCTCGACCTTTCGGGTTTGCCCATCGGTCCAGCTCTGTCGTAGCCCTGAACCATATGCCGGATCGATCTTGAGCGTGAGCGCGCCGGTCGGCACATGCTGATATTTCGGCGACCAGTCGAAACCTCCACGGTCGCGCCTTGCCTGCTCTGCGGCGGTCATCCGATAGGGCTCCCGGCGCATGCGCTCCTCGATTGAGAACGCGAAACCCATTCCATCGACGACGACACGCAACTGCCCCTGCCAGCGCGATCCCTCGCGCCCGGGCTGCAACTCGAACCCACGCTTTTCGCTCGCTTTGGCGAACGCGTCCGCGATCCTGAGAGCGCGCTCTTTGGAATCTGGGTGAACGCGCACGAGAAACGCACCCGCTACGGTGCTGTGAACTGCCCCATATTCATCCGGCTTTCTTGCGTTGAGCGCCTTGCGCAGTGCCTGCGTCGCCACGTGCGGACGATCAAGCCGCTTCGGCACGGTGATCGCGGCCGCCGACTTTTCAGCGGCAGCGCCAAGGTCTTCGGGCTTTGAACCTGGCGTCGAAATCGGTGCCTTCGACTTCACCTGAATGTCGATTTCCCGCGCATCTGACCATTCAAGGAGAGCAATTTTGCTCGGCGACTGACCAGCTTCTAAGCGCTGCCAATAGCCCTTCGATGGCACTGGAATGCGGTTTTTTACGCAGATCTTTTTGAGCCCAACATCGGACAGCGCGTAGCGGGACGCGACCGCCTTCATGGGCTCGGACCATACTAGATCGTACAGCTCCTGGCGGCTCAGTAGTACAGTCTGAATGTCGAAACCTCCTTTATCACAGGCGCCCGGCTACCCGCGCGATGCACTCGTCGCCGCTTTCTACGGCAGGCGCATGACGAAGGGCCAGCATGTCCGTTGGCATCCAGTGACGTCTGATGTTCGGAGTTGGGGAGGGCGCGGGTGGGATTGGGCAGATAAGGCAAGATAAAAGCTGTGCCTCCATGAGGCCCAGGAAGTGGCGTCTGCACGTCGTTTTCTATGGAGGCATGCTCACAGTCATGCCTCCAATTGCTGGGGTGGTCGTTCGAAACATCAGCATTTCTGCGGCTCTCCGAGGTTGTTGATTGGAGGCCCTTGAAGGGTCGTCCTGGCGCACCCTCATCTGACGTTTTTCGGTGAGGAAGCGTCATGGCCCAGGATGATTTCGAACTCTGGCTTGGACATATCGGCAAGGATCGCCCGTTCGCGCAGCAGGTCCGCAAGGCCGCCAACCTGGCGGGCGGCGTACAACGATCTTCGGCCGCCCGTGCTCGTCGCTTTGACGGTAGCCGCATCGGCCGCGGTGCCAGCATTGGTCGGATCGTCGGATCGTCGGATCGCTTTTCCGGCTTCCGGGCCCGCCGCGTGGTCGTGAAGGCGCGCTTCGTGAAGCTCGCCGGCAAGGGCGCCAAGGCAGCGGTCGCGCACCTGCGTTATCTGCAACGCGATGGCACCACGCGCGAGGGCGAGCGCGGCACGCTCTATGCCGCCGATCATGACGTTGCCGACGGCAAGACATTCCTCGAGCGCGGGGCCGGCGACCGACACCAGTTCCGCTTCATAGTCGCACCCGAGGATGGCCCGCAATATGAAGATTTCAAGCCGCTGGTGCGGAGCTGGATGGCCCAAGTCGAGAAGGACCTCGGCACCAAGCTCGATTGGGTGGCGGTCGACCACTTCAACACCGGTCATCCGCACAGCCATATCCTGGTGCGCGGCGTGGACGATCGCGGCAAGGACCTGATCATCGCCCGCGAATATATCAGCCGCGGGCTCGTCGGGCGTGCCACCGAGCTGGTCAACCTCGACCTCGGGCCGCGCACCGATCGCGAGATCCTCGAAGCGCGCTGGCGCGAGATCACGCAGGAGCGGTTCACGAATATCGACCGCAAGCTGCTGCTCGCGCGTGAGGCCGATGGGCTGGTGTCGTCCTGGCATAGCGACAGCATCGAGCAGAGCCACCGCGCCGGGCGCCTGGGCACGCTGGTTCGGATGGGACTGGCGACCGAGGAGGGCAAGGGGCGCTACCGGCTCGCCGACGATCTGGAGGAGACGCTGCGCACCATGGGCCGGCGCGGCGATATCATCGCGGCCATGCATCAGCTCAAGCGCAATGCACCCGAGGTGCCGCCGCAGGACTATGCGATCTACGACCCCACCGAAGGAAAGCCGCTGGTCGGCCGCGTGATCGCGCGTGGGCTTTCCGACGAGCACAATGACCAGCACTACATGATCGTCGCGGCTACCGATGGGCGCAGCCACTATGTCGAGCTCGGCGAGCGATCGATATCGGAGATGCTCAGCCATCCCGAGATCGTGAAGGTGGATCCGATCGTTCCGGCGGTCCGGCCGGCAGACCGGGTCATTGTCGAAGTCGCCGCCGCTAATGACGGCATCTACAGCATCGAGCGGCATCTCCAGCACGATCCGACTGCCACCCGGCGCTTCGCCGAAGCGCATGTGCGACGGCTCGAGGCAATGCGGCGCGGTCGCGGGGGTGTTGAGCGGCTACTGGACGGTAGCTGGAAGATCGCGCCCGACCATCTCGACCAAGCGCTTGCATTCGAGCGCGGCGTGGCTGCGGCTCGGCCGGTCGATGTCGAGACCTTGGCCACGCAGCCGCTCGCGCTGCTCGTCCGTCACGATGGCGTGACCTGGCTTGACGAGCAGCACGCGGCGAAAGAGCCTGAGACCCTTGAGCGCGGCTTCGGTGCTCAGGTGCGTCGGGCGATGGCGCTCCGTCGCCAATGGCTGATCGAGCAGGATCTCGCGTGGCGGGACGGGGATGTGATCCGCTTCCGGGCTGGCTTGATGGACGAGCTTCGCCGACGCGAACTGCGGCAGGTGGCTGGGCAACTCTCGAAGGAAATGGGCCTGGAATATGTCGAGCATCGCGGCGGCTCGGTCGAAGGCATCTATCGCAAGGCCGTGCAAGTCGGCTCCGTGAAATACGCGGTGATCGAGAAGTCGAAGGAGTTCACGCTCGTGCCCTGGCGCCCGGTGCTGGAGAAGCAGATTGGCCGCCGTGTCGCGGGAATCGACCGGGCTGGTTCGATAAGCTGGACGTTCGGACGTCAGCGCTCGGGGCCGGAGATGGGCGGGGTCTGAGAGTCCTCGAAAACGTATCTGGAGGCACCAGCGAGACACTGTTGCCCGAACTAAGAAGCGCGGACTCTGCGTCTCATGCAGACGAGCAAGACCCGCCATCAATTCTACCTGCCCGACGGATTGTCGGCCAAGCTCGATGCGATGGCGGCGCAGCCGGGCTCATCCAAGACCGCGATCCTTACCGATGCGCTGACTGCCTGGTTCGATCGCCGTGCCGGCCACGAATTGGATCAGCGGTTCGGGGCTCGGCTCGACCGCCAGAACCGGATCGCCGACCGGACCGAGCAGAAGCTCGATTACCTCACCGAGGCACTCGGGCTGTTCGTCCGCTACCAGCTTACCCTTACCGCGCACCAGCCGGCATTCGATGCCGAGACCAACCGGCTCGGCCGCCTTCGCTACGATGAGTTCATGAAGCGCGTCGGGCGGATGCTCGCCCACGCGACGCCGACCCAAGGCTCACCCGCCGTCAATTCCCCAGAAATGGGGATAGACAAATGAAGGACCGCGCCATGCGTCACTCGCCGCATCGCCAGCACGGCAATCTGTCTCCCATCACGCTGAGGATTGCGGACGCCTGCCGCGTCACCGGCATCGGCCGGTCGAAATTCTATGAACTGATCAAGGCTGGTGAAATCGAGGTGATCAAGGTCGGCGCGATGACGCTCGTGCCGGTGTCCGGCGTCCAGGCGCTGCTTGAGCGTGGCGGGTCCAGAGTGCACGAACGTGCGAAACCCCTCCTGACCGAAGCCATGCATCCATTCCTGGCGAACGCTATACTGACCGCGAGCATTGCGGAGACGCCGGAGGCAGTTCGCCGCGACCTGTCATCGAACGACGAGGCTGCGCGAGCGAAAGCCGAGGACAGCATCGTCGAGCGAATGATCGCGGCGCTTTATGATCTGAGTTAGTCTGCGTCAGCAGTGATGTCGGTTCCAACTATCGCCCGGAGGTGGCTCGCAAACTTCGGCATTCGAGCGACGCCAAGTCGAAAGTCACAGGCCAGCTAGCGAAGAGGGGCTTGATCGCACAGCCGTGATGGGATTCCATCTGAGACAATGTCTATTGGTATGCGCGCCTATATCACGCCTTGGCGAACTGAACTCCTCGCCGAACTTGCGGCGGCAGAGTCGGACGTCCTGCTTGTCTGCCCATATATCAAGAGCACCGTCATCCGCAGCATCCGGGGGATATTGCGCCCGAACGTTCGGGTTCGGACATTATCGCGTTTTGTCGAGCGTGAATTTCGAATGGGATCGTCCGATCTCGAGGCTCACTACTGGCTGTCCGGCCACGACGGCTGCATCGACTTCGAATTGCGGCGCCTCGATCACGTCCATGCGAAGGTTTTTATCATCGACGGGCGTGTCGCATTCGTTGGGTCGTCTAACCTTACGATCTCGGGACTGCTGAGAAATTTCGAGAGCACTGTGCGGATCGAGGATCCTGATTCAGTCCGGCTTGTCGCAGATCAAATGGAAGCGCTTTGGGATCGCTGCCCGCCAGTTGCTGCGGTGCATTTTGCTGCCATGGCGCAACTGCTCCGCCGGCCGACGCTGATTTCGGTCGAGCGCGAAGAAGAACATGTCTACCCGGTTGTCGCACTCCCAGCATTCGCTGCAGAGGCGGAGGCGAAACCGTCGGATTTTACGGATTTGCAGCAAGCCCTGGCCGAGCCGGTGACTGCCGACAATGTCGAACTCGCGTCGGTGCCTGTCGTCCGCCCGCTAGATGAATCTGCCGGGCAGATGGAGTCGTCCGTTCCCAAGGTCGAGCAGGCGGCTCGGTTGGTCGAGGAATTCCAGTCGGCGCTGCTTTCCCGCTTCGGCGGCCTTGTCGTTCCGCATTCGCGCGCGCTTTCGCTCGCGGTGCGCAGCGACTATCTGCCGTCGCTCGCTGCGAAAGCTGGAGCGCTCGGCGATCGCACTTTTGATGTGGCGCCTTTTTTCTCGGCATCCTTAGAAGCGATCGAGATCGTGGGGCGGCAAGTCTACGAGCTCGCCTGCCTTTCGACAGCGATGCGCTCGGGGCTGCTGAGCGCCTACGGCATCCCGGCCGCGGAGATGTTTTTGCGTGAGGCGGAAAAGCCTGAGCATCTCCTCCGCCATTGGGATCGAGCCTTGCTGGGCCCGGTGCCGTCGCTTGAACCCGAGCCCTCCCGAGGCGAGCGACTGCAGGCGATCCGACGCCTTCATGGGCTGATGGTTAAACATGCCGGGCTCGAGGCGGCGCTCGCGCTTATCGAGGATGGCTTCAACGCGCTCGACGCAGTCGCTCCTGATATCGATGATGTGCTCGCGGTCCGCGATCCCAAGAGCACCTTGCAGGAAATTCTCGCACTTCGCGGCAGCCGGCCCCCTCTTTATGCTGAGCATATTCAGACCGGTGCCGACCACGATCCGTTATGGACCTGCAAAGTCAAGGCAGCAAAGTTTAGCGCGGAGGGCAGAGGTGCCAAGCGCAGCGAGGCCGAGACGGATGCGGCACGGCGATGCCTGCGAGCGATGGAAGCGGACCCGAACTGGGCGCCTCATGTCGAGAATTGGCGGCAGGCCTATTTCGCCCGCGCGCGGCGCGACCGGCCAGTCCCTCTCTACCCGCGTGTCAGACTGGATGCGGACACCGCACTCGCGATTGGGCATGCTGCGGCGCAGGCGCTGCCGCTGGCGGTTGCGCCAGGCATGGTTGCGGTGGCCGTCACAGATCCAGAGGCTCGATTGCTTGCACGCGCCGTCAATGCGGACAACCGCACGCTCGCTGCTATCGGAGCGCGCCTCGTCCAGATGATATCAGCGCTCGAGATGGACGCCGGACGCATGCCGGACCACCGCGCCGGCGTCGTGGCGGTCGGCGAGATGGGTAAGCTTCTCGATCTAGGCACGTTACGACAGTCAGCGGGGATCACGGCAGAACCGACAAGCCGACAGGTTATCGAAGGAGTACAGGCACTGGTCGCCGCGATGTTCCTAGAACATGGCTTTGAGCCGCTGCGGGATTGGTTGGGAGCTAGGCTGGTCGAGGCCGCGCAGCCGCGGGGCGCTGGCATGCCGACGCACGACAATCTGCGGGTCTGGCTGCAGGATAATTGCGTCGCTTTCGTGCCCGGCGCGATTTACACATCGGCGCTTCAGAACCTTCAGCACATCCTCGGCGCCGAGGAGCCCGTTTTCATCGACAATAGGAGCGGCCCAGGACATGCGCCGGTCTATACGGTTCGCGCGTCATGGCAGGGGCTACACGGCAGTGGGCAGGGCCCCAATCGCAAGGCAGCGCGCCAGCAAGCAGCATTCAACCTGCTCCAGAAGGTGGTGGAGAGGGGCATCGACTGGCCGGCACGGGGCTAGCCAGCGGCGGAATGTTCTGGATCGGCTATGGAGGCCAAAGCTCGTCAGACAGCCTCTTCCCACTTATTGTCGTATATCTTCAACTGATCGCCTTTTAGCCTGTCCGTTAGCGTAGCAATGATGGCCTCGGCACGCTCAGGCTCAAGATCGACCACCGCGGCGGCCTCGGCAAGTACTCCTTCGAAGGCCTCCGCTGGCAGGCGAGCCGACAGGCGCACACCGAGCGCCGTGGGAAATATGCTGCGATAACTCTCGACGACTTCGGCATGTTCGGGCGCGAGGCTAATGTAGTTGAGCAGGAACTCGGGCCGCATCATGAAGCGTACGCCGTTGCGCTTTGCCACCGCCGGCGCAGCGGCCCTCCTGACTTTTCCGTCCTGCGTGAGCCACCAGGTTTGGTACCCGAACGGGTTGCCGGGGCTTTCTTCGCCGCTCGTCTGACGGCGGCGGTAGACACGCAGAACCTGCAGGGCGTCGTTGTACGACAGCACGTCCCCCTCGGGCCGATTACGGAACTGCGATTTCAATTCGTGCAGGCGCTTGGTGAGATCCTCAAGCTCTTCCTTATCGACACCATCCAGCATCTGTTCGGTCGTTTCATACGACATGCCGAACTTGCGCGTCAGGTAGGCCCCAAGTTCCTTGTCGCCCCGGTCGGCCCGAATGTCGCCATAGGTCGCAAACTGGCCAATATAGGCGCGCCATGACTTAGGTACCGGGGCCCCTTCGGCCGGTGCCAGCCTTGAGTAGAAGTATGCCCGAATCAACAATCTGTCGAAATATTCCACGAGTTCGAGCGGTATCCTGGATTCCAGCGATTCGTAGTGGTTTTCGAACTCTTTGATCTGCGCACGAAGATGTGTAGCGACCTCCTCTACGGTTTTCTCTGTCAGGATCAGGTCCGCGCCGGCAGACTTTAGTACCTTGAACATGTTCACGGTAACTTGGTTATCCGTACCAAGATGGTGCTCAGAAAGTGCTCGCACGATAAGGTCTGTGCCGATGTATAGACGGAACGAAGCTGCCACACTCTTAAAGTACTCAACGACGCGTGGTTCGTTCTTCAACAGCAGCAGTAGGACATATGTTCGGCTTAGTTTTTGGAGATAGCGACGCTCTGCGTCGGTGCCGAGATAGAATGTTCCGCGCAGCACCGTCGTGCATAGCCGCCGTACGATGGACTTCTCCTCTGGGAGCAGATCGAGGCTATCCACGACATCGGCTAGAAGCGCCGCCACATCCGTGTAAAGTTCGTCGTCCTTAGCGCCCTCAGTGGCGTAGATCGCCACCTGCAGGCCCTGACGCTCGAAGGTCCGCTCCAGGGTCTCGTGACAAGCCGCGACGATGGTTGCCCGGAGGTTCTCGGGTCCGGAGTCCGGGAGCGCTGACAGTCGATCCTCGAACACACAAGACACCTGCAACCGCAGCAAATCGTCTTCGGCATTCTCCGCAGCGACGAGTCGCCTAGTTTCAAACGGTAGGCAGTAGACTTGCTCTTTGCGGTAAATGCGGATTTGCCGCCCGCCGGGAGCATCTTTGGCGCTCAGGACCGCGAGGCGGCGATCCAGCACGCCCCTGATGAACTGCTTGGCAGCCGGAAGCGCTTTCTCGATGCGGAGTAGAATCTCGGAGCGATCGAACAGCACGCCCTTGTCCGGATCAGTATCGCTGAGCGACCAGAGCACAAGACTATCGGCGACTTTCTCGAGGAGGTCAGCCCGGCCGCGTCGGTGCTCGACCTCTTGCCGAAGGAAAACGGCCAGAGCGGGATCCGAGTACCCTCCAGTCCGCGATCCGGTCGAAGTCACTCCTGGCTTATAAAGGTATTCGACGCTCGGTTCCAAGTAGCTCTTGAATGCGGCTTGGATGGTCGGGCTGGCGTTGATGTTGACAGCAATGAGGTTGCCGTCACGGATCGAGACTCTACAGCCTAACTCCTTGGTGAGCGCGACCTCCTCCTTGTCGATGTCGGGTATGATCTCGGATGTGACGTAGGTCATTACCTCGGGAGAACGGCCGTATTCTCGCAGGCGTTTGACCGTCGACCGGATCTTAGCTCGAAACGTCTTCTGCTTCGAAACCTGCAGAAAGCGGGTCGCTGCCTCATCGGCAAACACCTCAGGATCGATCATCGCGTCGAAGCCCTCGGCGCCTCCGTCGTGCATTCCGCCGAGTGGAACGAACTCTCTGTCCTGAAGTGCGCCGTAGAATGTCTGGCCAAAGCGCTCGAAGTCGCCTGTGCTGACCTTCTCCAGCGCCAATGGCACGAGTCTGATGTCGATCATCGCCGCAGTTTAGCGAAGAAAAGTCAGGAGACTAGTTCGGCTCAAATCTTCGGCTGCAAAACCGGTGTAACCTGCGCCCTTCGAATCGCCTTATCCCTCGGCACTTTCCACAATGGCGGCTAGCTTGGTCGCGCTATAAGCGGACAGGCGGATAGCGGCCTAATTCCGGTCATGCGGTGACATCTCCGAATCGACACCGGAGAGGCAGGACGGATCGCCGCTCACGAACCGCGATTTCGTCCGGATGGGGCCGCGCGCATCCGTAGAAAGATATTTGATGAATATTTGACATGTGGCTGTCGATGACAGCTAACCCATTGAAAACAATGGTGACCCCTACGGGAATCGAACCCGTGTTTCAGCCGTGAAAGGAGGGTAGCGCTGTATTCGGCCGGTAGCGGCTCGATCGCCTTAAGAGATTCTGCCCAAAGTGGACAAAAGATAGAGACCCCGGCGCGCCGCTAGGTTTCGCCAGTGGTGCGCCCGCGAGGGCGCCCCCTCCAGCAGTATTAAAGTAAAGCGCGGGACAGTCTTCGAATTGATTGCGTATCGAGTTGGGCCGCCACGACGGCCACGCTGCCTACGACAGGGACGAATAAAGTGATCATTCTGCCATTTTTTGGGCAAATCCGCCTGCGTTTGTTGATTGTGGCGTCCCGGACGCAACGATAGCCTGCTCAAACTGCAGACTAGATGTGGTGCGATGCTGGGCGATCTGGCACCGTAGTCAGATTGGGGAGAGCATTTATGAGCTTGCCATTGACTAAGCGCTGGCGGGGGCGGATCGATGGCGTGAGCGCCGGGTTTGCGGCGATCATCGCTCCGGATCTTGACGACGGCAGTCCCTCGTCCAGTCGGTCTCTCGACAGAGAAAACGGTGTGCGCGCCTATCTCGGCGAAACCGTCCGTCGCGCGGGTAGTGTGCGTACAATCCTCTACCGCGACGCGGGCGTGCCGCTTCACCGGATGCACGTGCCTGGCACGTTCTCGATCGACGGCGCAACATTAAGCGAAGCCGAGCTTTATCGCCATATTGCCAGACGACGCCGCATTATCATTTCAGGCAATGCTGGTACTGGCAAATCAGTGTTCACCAAAAAGCTGGCGTTGCGCCAACTCGAAACTACAGCAGCGCGGTTCCCAATTCTGGTCGAGATGCGCTACATTAGCGCGCTGGATTTCTCGATACTGCATTATATCCGCGACGAGATCTTCGGCGTGCACATGCCCGGGTTCGACGAGATGGCGCTCGACGCGCTGATGAAGTCGGACAGCGCCACTCTGATTCTCGACGGCTTCGACGAAACGCATTTCAGCCGCCGCGATCTATATCGGCGCGAGATTGATTGGATCGCGCGGCGCTATCCGCTGATGGAGATCATCTTATCGACGCGACCCGAGGAGGAGACACTCGGGCTTGACGATTTCGAAGTCGTTCGCGTGCTTCCCCTAACGCTCCCCGCCGCAGCCCAATTGGTTGGAAAACTAGCTTACGAGCCGAGCCTCCGCGAATCCTTCCTCGACGCCCTATCAGCGATCTTCGAGCAACATTATGAACTCGCCTCCAACCCGCTGTTGTTGACGATGCTTCTGCTTACCCACGATCAAGTCGGGGAGATCCCCGGCAAGATGCACATTTTCTACAATCAGGCTTTCGAGACGCTAGTGCTCAAGCATGACCGGCTCAAGGCTCGCTATGTGCGCATAACGCGTTGCGCGATCGATCTTGAGACGCTTAAGCGCACCTACGCCTATTTCTGCGCGGTCTCATATGCGACATTCGAGTTATCATTCACCGAAGCGCGCTGCATCGAACTGCTGCGAGAAGCGCTGGAATTTGCTGGCGAGCAAGTCGATCCCGCCGATTTCCTCGATGATCTGCTGTTCAGTTATTCGATGCTTAAGCGGGATGGTATGTATATTAGCTTCGTTCACCGCTCGTTCCAGGAGTTTTTCTGCGCCTTGTTCGTCTCCACGATGTCGAGCGCCGAGCTTGGCGAAGCATTCGACCAGCTAGTAGAGCGCGAAAGTCGCGACAATTGCGTAAAGATGCTATGCGACTTGGCGCCTGACAAGGTTCTCTTCGGCTGGGCAAAGCCCTTCCTCAGACGGCTAGCTGACCGCTGTCAGCGCTTGATCACCGAGCAGGCGCCGGCGAGCTTCGGTCGCGAGTTCTATGGCACTTTGCGCATATGCCCGGATAACAGGCTCTACGCGGTGGGTGCGACGCCGATGCTCGCCAAGCTGCGGCTATATTTTCAGATCGCTGATGACGCCGAGGGCCACGCTTTGCTCGAAAAGCGTTCGGGCAACTTAGATGCCAAGCGCAGGAAGGCTTTTTTCGGCGAACGCCGACCATTCGATTACAAGGAATTTGAGCCGACCGGCGAGGATGATGCCTGGCTGCGCCAGTCTTGGATCGACAAGCAACTCGGCGACATGCTCGAGCATCTTCGCCATGCGCTCGAATGGATCGAACGGATCGAGGAGCGGCGCTCGGAAAAGATCAAGATTAGCTTCGCCGCGCCCGAAAAGGCCAAGCCGCGGACGAACCAGGTCCCATTCACCGTACGCGGCAAGCCGTTGGAGATCCGGGATAGCAAAACCGGCGAGACTAAGCGGGTGCCGCAGGATCTGATTACCTTTCGCCGCGTCCCCGAACCGAAGCCGCGTAGTGGGCGCTGAATGATGGATTCAGGTTCCAGTGACATCGAATGGGCGCGATGGGCGCTGGCTTATCTCGCGCAGGCGAGGCGCGCGACACAGCCGCAGTTCGCAGCGTTGACACTCGAAATGCGCGAAGCCGCGCCGCATTCGCGCTCGCTACAATGGTTCGCGCCAACGAAGAACATAATCCTGACGCTCGGCCACTATGCCGCCGAGTTTCCAGCCGACTGTAAGGTGCCCGGCGAGAAGTTTGGATCGCCGGGTGATGTGGCAGCAGGCATCGATGAGTATTGCGCGTTTTTCGGCAAAGCCCGCGACGACCTTGTCGCACTCGGCGACGCCTTCCGCCGCGACACCGATACTGCCAACTACCCTTCACTCGTCGAAATGACGCTAGAGCGTATCCGCCATTTGCTGGCGGCCGTCGATTATGTGGCCCGCCATCGGCAATCGCGGGAAGGAAGCGCAGCGTCAGAGATCGATTTGCTCATCACCGTCGTCCGTCGTTTCGACGAAGCGGTCGCCGCCCTCGCCGCGCATCCCCATGGCAAGCCCACGTGGGAAATCGCCGATGAATGGGACTGCCAGTACCTGCTGCGCGCGCTGCTTGCGGGATTCTTCCGTGACGTTCGTTTTGAGGAAGGAAATCCGTCCTTTGCCGGTGCGGCGTCTCGCTGCGAATTCTTCATTAAGCAGCTGCGGGCAATGATCGAAGTCAAATTTGTCCGCAAAGCCGCCGACCAGAAGCGCATCACCTCCGAACTAGCACTAGATATTGCACAATATGGCGCTAACCCCCAAGTTGATCATCTTATTGCGCTGGTCTACGACCCGAGTCGGCAGCTCAGAAATCCGGTGCAATTGCAGAATGATCTCAGTGGCTCGGCCCAGAGCCTTGATGTGTGCGTGATCGTTTCGCCACCGCGCTAGCGAGCGAGGCCTCCGCTCAATGTGGCCCGACTTACTCTCTCCAAGCACCAATCTCCTGCGAATTTATCCAATATGGCGGAAGTCCGCTTCCGCGACCGGCGCTAAAGCTATCGAACGGTTGCAATGAGCGCGCGAATCGGACGTTCTCGAGCGCGGCATGGGAGCGGGGACTCAGCTGCCCGTCCGGGAGTAATCCGTGAAAATCCGCCGATTTCCAGCTACGGTTTTGCAGTAAATCTGCAGTAAGTTGCACGATTGTGCAGTCATTCGACGGCTAAGTCGTTGAAATCGCTGGTGACCCCTACGAGAATCGAACTCGTGTTTTCGCCGTGAGAGGGCGACGTCCTAACCGCTAGACGAAGGGGCCGTGCGCGATGGAAGGCGGGCAATTAGGGGTAGGTTCGATGCCCGTCAAGCGCCTTGCCGGCTTTTATTGCGATGCCGTGATTTTCATCCGGCGACGGGCAGGCGCAGCGTGCCGTCCGGCTCGTAAGCGACCTCGCTATACGCCGTCACCGCCTCGAGCGGCAGCGGCGCATAGAGGTGCGGGAAGAGCTGGCCGCCGCGCGACGGCTCCCAGCGTACCGCATCGCCCATCGCCTCGATGTCGACTGCGGCGAGCCACAGGCCGGTCTGGCCGGCGAAATGCTTGTCCAGCGTCTCCCGCGCCTGCGCGGCGGTGGAGAGGTGGATATAGCCGTCCGCCAGGTCGATCGGCGCGCCCGCGAACACGCCTTCCTGCTCCAGCGCGTGCATCTGCTCCGCGGTCAGGATCTTGAAGGCGGTGTTCGGGACGTCGCTCACTGGCCGCCTTCCGGCCCGCTGGCGAGGTCTTCGGTCGTGGTGCCGTCGGGCGTGGGCTCGCCGGCGACTGCGCCGTCGCCCAGATCCACTTCGGCCTCGTCCTCGCTCTCCTCTATCCGCGCGGCCGAGACGACATGCTCGTCCTTGGCGACACGGAAGAGGATCACGCCCTGGGTGTTGCGCCCGGTGACGCGAACCGAGCCGACCGTGGTGCGGATCAGCTTGGCCTGGTCGGTGACGAGCATCAGCTGCTCGCCATTATGCGCCGGGAAGCTGGCCACCACCGGGCCGTTGCGGTCCGAGCTGACGATATTGGTGATGCCCTGGCCGCCACGATTGGTGCGGCGATATTCGTACGCCGATGTGCGCTTGCCATAGCCGTTGGCGGTGACGGTGAGGATGAACTCCTCCGCCGCCTCGAACTCGGCCATGCGCTCAGGGGACAGGGTGATTTCGCGGTCGCCTTCCTTCCAGGGAGCGGACTTGAGATAGTCCTCGCGCTCCTGCGGCGTGGCGTCGAAGCCGCGCAGGACGGACATCGAGATCACCTCGTCGCCCTCGGCCAGGCGCGCACCGCGCACGCCGGTCGAATCGCGGCTCTGGAACTCGCGGACATCGGTGCCGGCGAAGCGGATCGCGCGGCCGCCCTTGGTGGCGAGCAGCACGTCGTCGGTCTCGGTGAGCAGCGACACGCCGATCAGACGATCCTCGCTGCCTTCCTCGAACTTCATCGCGATCTTGCCGTTGGTGCGGATGTTGGCGAACGCATCCATCGAGTTGCGGCGGACCGAACCCTTGGCAGTGGCGAACATGACGTGGAGCGCGCCCCATTCATTCTCGTCCTCCGGCAGCGGAAGCACGGTCGAGATCGTCTCGCCGCTGGCCAGCGGCAGCAAGTTGATCATCGGCCGTCCGCGCGTGGCCGGCCCGCCCTCGGGCAGGCGCCAGACCTTCATCCGGTAGACCTTGCCCTCGGTGGAGAAGAACAGCACCGGCGTATGCGTCGACGTGACAAAGAGGTGCGTCACCGCATCCTCGTCCTTGGTCGCCATGCCGGCGCGGCCCTTGCCGCCCTTGGCCTGGGCGCGGAAGGTGTCGAGCGGGGTGCGCTTGATATAGCCTTCCATGGTCACGGTGACGACCATGTCCTCGCGCTCGATCAGGTCCTCGTCCTCGATCCCGTCGGCAGCGGCGGCGATCTCGGTGCGGCGCGGCGTGGCGTAGAGGGCGCGGACCGTGGTCAGCTCCTCGCGCATCACTTCGTAGAGGCGGGCGCGGTTGCCGAGGATCTCGAGCAGCTCGGCGATCGAGTCGGCCAGGCCCTTGAGCTCGTCGCCGATCTCGTCGCGGCCGAGCGCCGTAAGGCGGTGCAGGCGCAGGTCGAGGATCGCGCGGACCTGGGTATCGGACAGGCGATAGACGTCGCCGGTGACCTCGGTCTCCACCGCTTCGACCAGCTTGATGTAGCCGGCGATCTCGGCGATCGGCCATTCGCGCGAAAGCAGCTTGTCGCGGGCATCGGCCGGGCTCGACGACCCGCGGATGATGCGGACGACTTCGTCGAGGTTGGTGACTGCGATCACCAGGCCGAGCAAGATGTGCGCGCGCTCACGGGCCTTGGCGAGCTCGAACTTCGAGCGCCGCGTGATGACCTCTTCGCGGAACTTGACGAAGGCCTCGATGATGTCGCGGATGTTGAGCAGCTCGGGGCGACCGCCGCGGATCGCGAGCATGTTCGCCGGGAAGCTCGATTGCGCGGGGGTGTTCCGCCAGACCTGGTTGAGCACGACCTCGGGAGTCGCGTCTCGCTTGAGGTCGATGACGATGCGCACGCCTTCGCGGCTCGATTCGTCGCGGATGTCGCTGACGCCTTCGATCCGCTTGTCCTTGGCGGCTTCGGCGATCTTCTCGACCAGGGCGTTCTTGCCCTGCTGGTACGGGATCTCGGTGAGCACGATCGAGCGGCGATCGCCGCGCTGCTCGAACTCGTGGCGCGAGCGGACGATGATCGAACCGCGGCCGGTCTGGTAGGCCGAGCGGCAGCCCGAGCGGCCGAGGATCAATGCGCCGGTCGGGAAATCCGGACCGGGGACGATCTCCATCAGCTCCTCGACCGTGACGCCGCCATTGTCCATGTACGCCAGGCAGGCGTCGATCACTTCGCCGAGATTGTGCGGCGGGATGTTGGTCGCCATGCCGACCGCGATGCCGCCGGCGCCGTTGACCAGCAGATTGGGGAAGCGCGCGGGCAGGACCGCCGGCTCGCTCTCCGACCCGTCATAGTTCGGGACGAAGTCGACCGTGTCCTTCTCGATATCGTCGAGCAGCGCCGAGGCGACGCGGGCAAGGCGCGCTTCCGTGTAGCGCATTGCCGCGGGCGGATCGGGATCCATCGAGCCGAAATTGCCCTGGCCGTCGATCAGCGGCACCCGCATCGCCCAATCCTGGGCCATGCGCGCCATCGCGTCGTAGATCGAGCTGTCGCCGTGCGGGTGATACTTACCCATCACGTCACCGACGAGGCGGGCCGACTTGCGATAGGCACGCCCGGCGACATAGCCGCCTTCCTGGGCGGCGTAGAGGATACGGCGGTGGACCGGCTTGAGACCGTCACGGACGTCGGGAAGCGCGCGCGCCACGATCACGCTCATCGCGTAATCGAGGTAGCTCGTCTTCATCTCGTCGACGATCGAGATCGGCGTAATGTCGGAAGGGTCGTCGGCGAGGATGGTCTCGTCGGTCAAAGGATCACGCTTTCGGGTTTGTTACGATCTAACGGCTCTAACGATGCCGATGCATCCTGCCAACCCCGCTCGCGCGCGTGCGCGTACGTGAGGGAAAGCGGTGGATAACTCTGAAAGGCCGTGACACGTTGTCCGAGAGGGAGCCCGGGATGCAGGCAGTCGAGGAATTCCGGGCTGGGCTGGATGGCACCACCCTGGCGATGATCGACGCGCTCCGCGGCATCGCCGCGGCTGCGCATCCGGACGTGGTCGAGCATATCAAATGGAATGCGCCCAGCTTCGCGATCGGTGGCGAGGACCGGATCACGCTGGGGATCGAGCGGAAGGGCGGCGCGCGCATCGTCTTGCACCGCGGCGCCAAGCCGAAGGCTGCCGACGGCTTTCGGTTCGAGGATTCTGCGAAGGTGGCGAAATGGCCGGCGGCTGACCGGGGCGTGGCGACCTTTGCCGATCTGGCGGCGATCGAGGCAAGGCGCGAGGCGCTCATGGATCTTTGCCGACGCTGGATCGCACGCACGGAAGATTAAGGTGGCCGATGGCGGGGCGGGAGGAGGTCACCCCGCCACCGGCACTTGGGGAAAGCGCGCTGTGCCGGCGCGCGTCCCTTAGCGGTTGCCTGCGTGCGGCAGGCGAATGACGTACTGGCCGTTGGCTTCGACGCCGGTGGAGTCGTCCTCCACCTCGCCGTTGACCAGCTTGCCGAGATTGGCGAGCGCGCCGACCATGCCGAAGCCGCTGCTGAACGGGCGGCCGCGCGGATCGCGGCGCGGGACGGGCCGGGCGTTGCGAGGATCGCGGCGGCGCGGCGGGGGCGCCATGCGGGCCATGCGATCGGCGACCGAGGCCGCGTCGCCGGTGCGGCCGAACTCGCGCCACACGACCTGGAAGCCTTCGGGGACTTCGCTCCACTCGCCGTCTTCGGGGCGGACGAGGTCGCAGCCGCAATGGTGGCAGACCGCGAAGGTGAGGCCCTGGTTATGGTGGTGGCGGGTGCCGGCGGTGTGGCCCATCATGTTGCAGCGGATACTCATCTCAATGCACTCCAGTGGTCTTGGTGCCGCGCATCCGCAGCCGGAATTCGGCCAGGGCGCGGAAATGCTCGTCGTCGCTTTCGAGGGCGAGCGTGGGGTTCCAGATTTCGAAGCTGTCGCCGGTGCCGACGAACAGCGCGAGGTCGTCGATGCGGCCGAGATGGCGCATCGCGGCCGGGATGCGCAGGCCCTTGCCCTCGCGCTTCATCCGCTCGGACAGGCCGAAGGTGCTGCGCATGCGGCGATAGTGGTTGCGGGCTTCCTCGCCGCGCTCTTCCTCGGCCTGACGGCGTCGCTCGGCGCGGCCTGCGAGAGTGGAGAGATGGTCGCTGCCATAGCCGACCAGGCAGCTATCGGCCTGGTGCTTGGCGACGATGATCTCGGGGCTGGCTTCGGGGCTCAGTGCGTCTTCGATAAAGGCGGGGATGGCGACGTTTCCGTCGGCATCGACCTCACAAAGTGCGCTACCGTGGTAAAGGCTGTTCATGGGCATCGACTCTTCAGAAACGGGGAGTGTTCTGCTGGTAAGTCACTGAAACCTTATCTGGTTTCTCTGCTTGCCTTATGTTCGCCATAATAACGCCCAATTCTGATCCGTCGATGAACCGTTCTGTTTCATCGGCGAAATGTTTACTGCCATTAACCATCATCTGGAGCATCGGGCGCCCGGCCGCCATTCCGGAGAGCACCCGTCCGAGTCTGCGCGTAGGGGCAAATCCTGAGCCGAAACGCTTGAAAATTGTGGACAACGCTCCCCACGGGTGGCGCTCCCGAGAGCGGGACCCTATTCTGGGTCGATGCATTCCGGCTTCGTTCCACTTCGGGTCTTTTCGTCCTTCACCATGCTGGAGGGCGCGATCGAACCGAAAGGGATCGCCAAGCGCGCGAAGGAACTGGGTTTTCCGGCCGTCGCGGTGGCCGATCGCAACGGACTCTATGCCTCGATGAGCTTCGGCGATGCCTGCTTCAAGGCGGGCATTCAGCCGATCATCGGTACGCTGCTGGCGGTGAAACGCCCCGATATGCCCGACGGCGTGACCGCGCCGATCGACTGGCTGGCGCTCTATGCGCAGGACGAGGCCGGCTATCTCAACCTGTGCGATCTCGTCTCGATGGCGCATCTCGATCGCCCGATCGAGGAGGATGCGCACGTGCCGTTCGAGGCGCTTGAAGGGCGCACCGACGGGCTGCTCTGCCTGACCGCCGGCCGCGAAGGCGCGCTGGCGCGGCTCTATGCCGAGCAGCAGGATTCGGCCGCCGACTCGTACGCCCGCCGACTCGAGTCGCTATTTCCCGACCGGCTCTACATCGAGATCGTCCGCCGTCTCGACGAGATCGAGGGCAAGGCCGAGCCCCGGCTGCTCGACCTCGCCTATGACCGCGGCCTGCCGCTGGTCGCGACCAATCCGAGCTGCTTCGCGGAGGCGAGCTTCCACGAGGCGCATGACGCGATGCTGTGCATGGCGAACAGCTCCTACATCGCCTCCGACGATCGCCCGCGCTCTTCGCCGGACGCCTGGATGAAGCCGGCGACCGATATGAAGAGCCTGTTCTCGGACCTGCCGGAGGGCATCGCCAACACGCTCGTCGTCGCGCAGCGCTGCGCCTATGCCGCGCCCAAGCGCAAGCCGATCCTGCCCAGCCTCGCCGGCGACCGCGAAGGCGAGGCCAAGATGCTGCGGGAGCTTTCGTGGCAGGGGCTCGACGCGCGGCTGGAAAAGGCCGGCATCACCTCGCCCGAAGCGCGCAAGCCCTATGAGGACCGGCTCGAGTTCGAACTCGACGTTATCATCCAGATGGGTTTTCCCGGCTATTTCCTGATCGTCGCCGACTTCATCCAATGGGCGAAGGCGCACGACATCCCCGTTGGCCCGGGCCGCGGCTCCGGCGCGGGCTCGGTGGTCGCCTGGGTGCTGACCATCACCGATCTCGATCCGCTCAAGCTCGGCCTGCTCTTCGAACGCTTCCTCAATCCGGAACGCGTGTCGATGCCCGACTTCGACATCGACTTTTGCGAAACCCGGCGCGGCGAAGTGATTCGCTACGTCCAGCAGAAATACGGCGCCGATCACGTCGCGCAGATCATCACCTTCGGTACGATGAAGGCGCGCGCGGTCATCAAGAGTGTCGGTCGTGTGCTCCAGATGAGCTACGGCCAGATCGATCGCCTCGCCAAGCAGATCCCGAACCACCCGACCGATCCCTGGACGCTCGATCGCACGCTGAACGGCGTGAGCGAGTTCCTCGCCGAGTACAAGGCGCACAGCGAGATCAAGCATCTCGTCGATCTGTCGATGCAGCTCGAGGGCCTGCCGAGCCACTCGTCGACGCACGCTGCCGGCGTGGTGATCGGCGACCGTCCGCTCGCCCAGCTCGTGCCGCTCTATCGCGATCCGCGCTCGGACATGCCGGTCACCCAGTTCGACATGAAATATGTCGAGGGCGCGGGCCTCGTGAAGTTCGACTTTCTCGGCCTGAAAACGCTGTCGGTGCTCAAGAAGGCTGTCGAGCTGCTGTCGGATCGGGGCATCGATGTCGATCTCGACACGCTCGAATGGGACGACATCGAAGTCTACGACCTGCTCCAGCGCGGCGACACGGTGGGCGTGTTCCAGCTCGAATCGGAAGGCATGCGGCGCACACTGACTGCGGTGCGCCCAACCAATTTCGGAGACATCATCGCGCTCGTCTCGCTCTATCGCCCGGGCCCGATGGACAACATCCCAAGCTTCGGCCACCGCAAGGGCGGGCGCGAGGAGATCGTCTATCCGCACGATCTGCTCGAGCCGATCCTGAACGAGACCTACGGGATCTTCGTTTATCAGGAGCAGGTGATGCAGGCCGCCCAGATCCTGGCCGGCTATTCGCTGGGCGGCGCCGACATGCTCCGCCGCGCGATGGGCAAGAAGATCAAGGCGGAGATGGATGCCCAGCGCGAGACCTTCGTGAAGGGCTGCGCCGAGCATAATGGCATCAAGCCGGCCAAGGCCAATGAGCTGTTCGACTTGATCGACAAGTTCGCCGGCTATGGCTTCAACAAGTCGCACGCCGCGGCCTACGCGCTGCTCGCCTACCAGACGGCGTGGCTGAAGGCGCATTACCCGCACGAATTCTTCGCCGCCTCGATGGCGTACGACATCCACCAGACCGACAAGCTGGCGATCTTCGCCGACGACATGAAGCGGCTGGGGATCGCGTGCCTGGGCCCCGAGATCAATTGCAGCGAATCCGATTTCTTCGTCGAGAAGACCGAGGATGGGCTCGCGGTGCGCTATGCGCTGGGCGCGCTCAAGGGCGTGGGCGAACGGGCGATGGAGCTGCTCGTCGAGGAGCGCGAGGAGCGCGGTTCGTTCAAGTCGCTCGATGATTTCGCCAAGCGCGTCGATCCGCGGCTGATCAACAAGCGCCAGGTCGAGACGCTGGCGGGGGCAGGGGCGTTCGACAGCCTCGACGACAATCGCGCCGGCGTGTTCGCCGCGGCGGAAACGATCCTCGCGGTCGCCCAGCGCACCTGGCAGAACAAGACCAGCGGGCAGGGCGGGTTGTTCGGCGAATCCGAGCCGAGCGGCGGGGCGATCCAGCTGCCGCAGAGCGCGCACTGGTCGCTCGCCGACCGGATCGGCGCCGAGCGGGACGCCTTCGGCTATTATTTCTCGGCGCACCCGCTCGACCGCTTCCAGCATCTCGCCAAGACCTTCGGCGCACGCGAGATCGCGACGCTCGGCGAAATCGACGTGCCGCCCGGCGCCCGCATCGGCGCGACGATCGCGGCGCTGATCGAGGATTGTCGCCCGCGCACCTCGGCGCGCGGCAACAAATACATGATGGCGACGATTTCGGACAAATCGGCGCAGACCATCGCGACCTGTTTCGAGGACAGTGCCGTCCCCGATCTCGAGCGTTGCGCCCGCGAAGGCGGCTGCGCGGTGCTGACCGTGGAGCTCGACAAGCGCGCCGGCGAGGATACGCCACGCGTCTCGATCAAGCGCGTCCAGCCGTTCGAAGGCCTGGCCAACACCGCGCGCCTGGTGCTCGACGTGGCGATCGACGACGTCCGCGCGATCCCGGTGCTCGCCGGGATCATCGGTGAACAGCGAGGCGGCCGCGGCGAAGTGCTGGTGCGCGTCGGCATCCAGGGCGGCGAGGCCGAACTGGTGCTGGGCCGCGACTTCCGGCTGGACGGCGAGCTTCGCCAGAAGATCGAGAATGTGCCGGGGGTCCGCTGGGCGAGCCTCAAGAGCGCGGCGGCGAAGCTGGCCGAAGCGGCGTAAGCTTCCAATCCGTCATGCTGAACTTGTTTCAGCATCCAACCTGCCTCCAGCGATATCCTTGCGGAGAGTTGGACCCCGAAACAAGTTCAGGGTGACGGGCGGTGCATGACGTTACGGCATCCTCCCTTCTTCCCGGCGCACTCGACACCCGGCGCTGTCCAAGGTTACCCTCTCGAAAAAGCGGTATGGAGAGTGTGATGCTGGGCGGGATGCAGGATTTCGAACTCCGCGTGACGACGTTGCTCGATCACGCCGCGCGCGAGCATTGGGGGCGGGAGATCGTCACCCGCTGGGCGGACGGCAGCGAGACGCGCACCACCTGGGCCGGCATCGCGCGCGACGCGAAGAAGCTCGCCCAGGCGCTCGAACGGCTCGGGGTGCAGAAGGGCGACCGCGTCGCCACGCTGGCGATGAACCATAGCCGCCACCTCGTCGCCTGGTACGGCGTGGCGGGGATGGGCGGGCTGATCCACACGATCAATCCGCGCCTGTTTGACGACCAGCTCGCCTTCATCGCCAATGATGCCGAGGACAAGGTGCTGTTCTACGACCGCGCCTTCGCTTCGATCGTCGAACGGATGAAGCCCTACTGGACGACGATCGAGCATTATTACTGCTTCGACAGCGACGGCCCGGACGGGTTCGAGGCGCTGCTCGCGGCCGAGGACGGCAATTATGACTGGGTGACCGGCAACGAGCGCGAGCCCTGCATGATCTGCTACACCAGCGGTACCACCGGCAATCCCAAGGGTGTGGTCTATACCCACCGCTCCACCGTGATCCACGCGATCACCGAGCTGCAGCCCGATGTGTTCGCGCTGTCGGCGCAAGCGGTGGCGATGCCGATCGTGCCGATGTTCCACGCGGTCGGCTGGGGCCTGCCCTGGGCCGGCGCGGCGGCGGGGATCAAGTTCGTCTTCTCGGCGGTCAATGATCCGCTCGTGCTGTGCGGCCTGATGAACCGCGAGAAGGTGACGCACACCGCTGGCGTGCCGACCGTG
The DNA here is from genome assembly GCF_058807215.1 of Sphingomonas sp. GW821-FHT12D09. Classification (NCBI taxonomy): domain Bacteria; kingdom Pseudomonadati; phylum Pseudomonadota; class Alphaproteobacteria; order Sphingomonadales; family Sphingomonadaceae; genus Sphingomonas; species Sphingomonas sp. GW821-FHT12D09. The sequence continues at coordinate 165,374 of NZ_JBXAQL010000001.1, forward strand.
TGGTTCGCGATGTTCCAGCACATGGACTCGACAGGCGAGGAGCCGGAATACCTCAAGATCGTCACGATCGGCGGTTCGGCTGCGCCGCGCGCGATGATCGAGCGGCTGATGAAGATGGGCATCCGCGTCAATCACGCCTGGGGCATGACCGAGACCAGTCCGATCGGCACGATGGGGGCGCCGTCCTTCGACTGGGACGATCTTGGCTTCGAAGCACAGGTCGACCAGGTCTCCAAGCAGGGCAAGGTGCCCTACGGTGTCGAGCTGCGCGTGGTCGATGACGAAGGCGTGGTGCAGCCGCGCGACGGCAAGACCTCCGGCCGGCTCCAGGTGCGCGGGCCGTGGATCGTCAGCCGCTATTTCAAGGCGGACGCGCCGGCGGTCGATGGCGAGAACTGGTTCGACACCGGCGACGTCGCTCTGCTCCATGCCGACGGCACGATGCAGATTACCGATCGGGCCAAGGATGTGATCAAGTCGGGCGGCGAGTGGATCAGCTCGGTCGAGCTCGAAAATGCCGCGGTCGGCTGTGCCGGGGTTGCCGAGGCAGCGGCGATCGGCGTCTATCACCCCAAATGGGACGAGCGTCCGATCCTGCTGGTGGTCCGCAAGCCCGGCAGCGACGTGACGGCCGAGGAAGTGCAGGCGCATCTGGCCAGGCACGTCGCCAAATGGTGGCTTCCCGATGAGGTCCATTTCGTCGAGGGACTGCCCCACACCGCCACCGGCAAGCTGCTCAAGACGGCGATCCGTGCGCAATACAAGGACTTCAAGCTGGCCGCGGCTTAGGCGCTGCCATCTGCGGGTTATCCCTGCCCGATCAAGCGGGTTCCTACCGATGGTGGAGGGGGCGCCCCCGATGTCTAGTTCTCCCGGCTCTTCGGGAGATCGTCATGCTCAACAGATATCGCCAGATCACCGGCTTGTGCGGGGTGGCAGCCCTGATCTTCGCCACGCCATCGTTCGCGCAGAAGAAAAAGGCACCGCCCAAACCCGCGGCGACCACGGTGGTCGATACGGAGATCCGCGGTGCGCTCGGGCGCATGGCCAACGCGCTCAAGTCGATGGACAGCTTCGAGGTGCGCGCCGACATGACCAGCGAGGACGTGCTGGACGGCGGCCAGAAACTGCAGAGCTCCAGTACGATGACCGCCCTGGTCCGTCGCCCGAACCGGCTGCAGATCAACCTGGACTCGGAACGCCGCAACCGCCGCTTCTATTATGACGGCAAGCAGCTCACCATATTCGGTCCCGCCACCGGCTATTACGCGACGGTGGCCGCGCCGCCGACCATCCACCAGATGCTGCGCCTGGCCGCGGACCGCTATGCCGTCGAAACGCCGCTCGCCGACCTGATGGAGTGGGGCGAAAGCGCGGTGCGGCTCGAACAGGTCACCAGCGCGATGTATGCCGGCGCGGATCGGATCGGCGCCGATGTGTGCGATCAATATGCATTCCGCCAGAAGGGGACGGACTGGCAGGTCTGGATCCGCCGCGCCGACCCTGCGCTCCCCTGCAAGGCGGTGATCACCAACACCGATGATCCGGCGCAGCCACAGACCATGGCGGTCTATACCTGGACGCCACGCAGCTTCACCGACGACCAGTTCGCCTTCACGCCCCCCGCCGACGCCAAGCGTATCCAGCTCGGTCAGGCCCAGAATGCCGCCAATGGAGGTGGACAATGATCATCGTGGCACTCTTCTCGCCGCTCGCCCTGATGGCGGCCGACCTGCCGCCGTCTCCCGCGATGCAAGGACGTCGTGGCGGTGGCGGTGGTGCGAGCGCGGCCGGCAGGCAGGTGCGCAACACCTCGCACCCGAGCATCAACCAGTCGGCCGGTGGCAATCGCGGTGCGAACGTCAACCGGGGCGGCAACGCCAATGTGAACCGCAATGCGAACGTCAATCGGAACGTCAACGTCAACGTCAACAACAACGTCAACGTGAATCGGAACGTCAACGGCGGCTATTATGGCGGCGGGGGCTGCTATGGCTGCGGCTGGGACGATCATGACTTCGCCCGCGGCGCCGCGGTGGGCCTCGCCACCGGCGCAGTGGTCGGTGCGGCGGTGGCCAGCAGCAACCACAGCACGACCACCGTCGTGGTCTCGCCCGGCACCGTGGTCACCACGCTGCCTTCGGGCTGCTCCGCTACCGTGGTCGGATCGGTGACCTATCAGCGTTGCGGCTCGGTTTGGTACCAGCCACAATTCTACGGTTCCAACGTCCAATATATCGTCGTCGGCCAGCCGATGTGATGCTTCGCCCCGGCCTTGTCAGCCGGGGCGAGCCCTTCACATTCCTGCAAATGCAGCCGTCACTTCACCGGCCTTGGCGTCCTTGAAGCGGGCACAGTTGCGGATCCCTTCCACCGCGCGATCCAGCGACAGGGTGCTGCCGCCCGCGGCGCGCAGCTTGGCATCCACCGCATCGGCTGCCGCAAGCGTGCACTGCGATCCGAACATCTGCGCCGAGCGCGACGAGAAGATACCGCCGCCGCCGGTGAGCTTCGCGAACTCGTCGAAATGGGCAAGCATATAGTCGAGGGCCGCATCGCGGGTATTGGCGTTGTTCATGAAGGTTGCCGCCGCGAACAGCCGCTCGCGCGGGCTGTAACGGGGGTCGTTGAACTCGCCGAAATACCATTTTGCGACATCGGAATTGCCCGAAGCGGCAATCGCGCGGAACGCCGCCTGGCGCAGGCCCGGCGTCTTGCCCGCCAGGGCCTGTTCGGCCAGCGTTTTGGCGAAGGGCACGCCGCGGTCATCGACGGTAACGGCGAGCGCGAGCGGCGCGAAGTCGGTGTCAAGCGCCTTGGTGTCGCCCGCCAGCCAGGCATCGGCGGCCTTGGTCAGCGTGGCGCGGGTCGCGGCGTCATGGCCGTTATCCGCCACGAAGCCGACCAGCTGCTCGCGCAGCTCGACATTGTCGGCATTGTCGCCTTCATGCGCCCCGGCCTTGGGATTGAAGCCGACCTTGGCGAGCATCGGGCCATAGATATCGACGAACAGCTTGCGATACGCGGGCTGCGCCGCCGGGCCGATCAGCCCGCGCGCCTCAAGCGCGGCGAGGCGGTCGCCATTGGCGAGTTGCATCTTGGTCTTGGGGTGGCCGGCCATCGCACGCGCGAGCGCGACGACCTGCGTGGTCTTCGCCTTGCCGGCATAGAAGCTGGCCCACAGGCTGTCGTCCAGCGCCAGCGCTTCGCCGGTCGGCAGGGTGGGGGCGGCCGCGATCAGCGCATCCCAGTCGGCGGGGTCCATGTCGAAGCGGTAATAGCCCCAGCCGCCGGCATTGGGGACGAGCGTGCCGGTGCCATTGGCGATGATCGGCGCGCTCGGCTTGTCGAGCAGGGTGCAGCTCTTGACGTCGCCCTGACGGGTGCAGACGGGGACAGTCCATTGCTGTGCGGGCGTGTTGGTGCCGAAATAGGCGAAGCGCTGCTGGCTGGCGGTCGTGATGCCGTTCTGGCGGTGGAAGGTGATCACCGGCACGCCCTGCTGATCGACGAAGCTCTTCAGCGATTCGAGCACCCGCTGATCGTGCGCGGCGTCGGCGAGCGAGCCGAAGAACTGCTCGGTGCTGGCATTGCCGTATTTGTGCCGCGACATGTGCAGGCGCACGCCCGCCTTGAACTTGTCGTCGCCCATATAGGCGGCGATCATCCCGACGACCTGGCCGCCCTTGCCATAGGTGATCTGGTCGAATGCCGCATCGATATCGGCATCGTTGGTGATCCGCTGGTGGATCGGCCGCCCGGCGACGAGCGCGTCGAGGTCCATCGCCTCGAAGCCCTCTGAGATCGCGTCCACGCCGATATCGAGGTCGGGGCGCCACTCATTGCCGATCCGGTAGCCCATCCAGTTGGCGAAGCTCTCGTTCAGCCAGATATCGTCCCACCAGGCCGGGGTGACGAGATCGCCGAACCATTGGTGCGATAGCTCGTGCGCCACGACCATGCCGAAGGTCTGCTTGCTCGACGTCGCGTCATTCTCGTCGACGAACAGGATGCCGTCGCCATAGATGTCGGCGCCGGCATTCTCCATCGCGCCGGGCATGATCGGCGATCCGATCTGGTCGAGCTTGGGGAAGGGGAAGGGCTGGCCGAAATATTTCTCGAGCAGCGCCACGATCGGGCCGGAATTCTCCAGGGCGAACTGCATCTCTTCCTTGTTCGGCTGGGTGCCGACGACGCGCAGCGGCAGTGGCGTCTTGCGCTGGGGCGTGGGCGCGACCTTGCCCTGCACCGAGGCGAACGGGCCGACGACGAAGGCGACCAGATAGGTCGGCAGCGGCTTGGTGGCGATGAAACGGTGCTTGACCAGCTCGCCGACCTTGCTGGGTTTGCCGGCCTCGGGGGCGTTGGTCAGCGCGACGAAACCGGGCTTGGTGGTGAGCGATACGGTGAATGGCGTGTTGTAGCCTGGCTCGTCGAAGCCCGGAAAGGCTGCGCGGGCATCGATCGATTCGAATTGGGTCCAGCTATACCAGCTACCGGCGATGTTCAGGCGGTACGGGCCCGACGCGCCGCTGCCGAAGGGCGCGTCATAATCGAACTTCAGCGTCATCTTGCCCGGCTGCACCGTCCTGCCGAAGGCAAGCTGGGCCAGGCCATAGGGGCTCTTCTGCGTGAAGGTGACGGGCACTTCCCTGCCGCCGATCACCGCCACCGCCTTGGTGACGTTCAGGCCGCGGCCGTGCATCCACACCGCTTCCGCCGACTTGTTCAGCTGGACGTCGATCTCGGCATGGCCGCCAAAGCGCGGTTTCTCCGGAACGATCGTCAGGTCGAGGCGGTAGGCAAGGGGCTTCACCGTTTCGGGCAGCTTGCCGGTCGGCTGGGCGTCCTGGGCAAAGGCAGTGGCGGGAAGCGTGAGGGCGAGAGCAAAGGCAAGCGCGCGCATGGAAGATCCTTATCGTGTGCGCGAGGACTAGGCCCGGCCCTCGGGGCGCGCAATCCGCGAACTATGTCTGTTCGGCTACTGTATGTTTCCGGATTGTGTCGATCGAAACAACCGCTATGGTCGAAAACAGGTCGGGGGTGGGCAACGCTCATTGGCCTCCGGGCGGCGTTTGGATCCCTCTTTCCGCCGTCCGGCCCAAATACCTTAAGGGCCACCAGCCTTGCGCGCGGTGGCCCGCCATTTTGCTCCCGCCAGCTTCGAACAAACGCCATTGCGCTGCGCGGCGGCTCGGATATGGTAGCGCTATCATAACGATAAGCGACAATGGGAGAGGGATATGGGGCTGATCGCGCGCGTGGCTGTGCTCGTCCTTTTGCTGGGCGCGGCAGCGCCCCCAGGCGAGCGCTGGGTGACTGGCTGGGCCACCTCGCAGATGATCCCCGGCAACAATGCGCTCCCGAATGAGGACCTGAAGGACGCGACGCTGCGCCAGGTCGTCCGCATCCAGATCGCCGGCACCAGGATGCGCGTGCGACTCACCAATGCCTATGGCACGCAATCGCTGCGGATCGGCGCGGCGACGATTGCGCGGGCGGTTGATCCCGCTTCCGCGAAGATCGATGCCGCCAGCCTGACCGCGCTCAGCTTTGGCGGCGCGAAGAGCGTCGTGATCCCCGCGGGCGCGGATTATTGGTCGGATCCGATCACGCTGACGGTCAAGGCGGGCGCGGATCTGGCGATCACGCTCCATCTTCCCGATGCGCCGGCCCAGCAGACCAGCCATCCCGGCTCGCGTGCGACCAGCTATTATGTCCACGGCGACCATAGCGGCGATGCCGACCTGGCGGGCGCCAAGACCGCCGAGCGCTGGTACCAGATCGGCGCGATCGAAGTGGCGTCACCCAAGGCATCGGCGGTGGTGATCCTCGGCGATTCGATCACCGACGGATACGGGGTCCCCGCCAACAGCAACACGCGCTGGACCGATGCGCTCCAGCTCCGCCTGCGCGCCACCCCGGCCTTGGCCGACATGGCCGTGCTCAACGCCGGCATCGGCGGCAATCGGCTGCTCAACGACGGGCTCGGCCCCAATGCGATGGCGCGGTTCGACCGCGAAGTGCTCACCTATCCCGGCGTCACCCATTTGGTAATCTTCGAGGGCGTCAACGATCTCGGCACGCTCACCCGTGACGCTCCGGCGACGCCCGAGGCGCATGCCGCGCTGGTCGAGGGCATGATCGGCGCCTATCGCCAGATGGTCGCGCGCGCTCGCGCGCACGGGATCAAGGTGATCGGCGGGACGATCACGCCCTATGGCGGCTCGGCCTATTACCACCCCGACGCGGCGAACGAGGCCGACCGCGCCGCGGTCAACGCCTGGATCCGCGCGCCCGGCAATTTCGACGGCGTGATCGATCTCGACGCGGCGATGCGCGATCCCGCCGCTCCGACGAAGCTGCGCAAGGCGTTCGACAATGACGGCCTCCACCCCTCGGTCGCCGGCTATCAGGCGATGGCCGACGCGGTGCCGCTGTCGCTCTTCTCGCCCAAGGTGGCCGACAAGGGCAGGGTGGCGGCGGCGCCCGCCGAGCCGGCGCCGGCGATCGCCTTCACCTTCGACGACCTCACTGCCCATGCCCCGCTGCCCGCGGGCTATACCCGGGTCGGCATCGCCGAGCAGATCATCGCGGCGCTCAAGGCAGGCGGCGCGCCGGCGATTGGCTTCCTCAACGGTATCCAGCTGCAGAACGAGCCGGCCTCGGCCCCGGTGCTCGACAAGTGGCGCGCGGCGGGGCTGACGCTTGGCAACCATGGCTGGAGCCACGCCAATCTCGACCAACTCAGCGACGAACAATTCCTGAGCGAGCTCGAAAAGAACGAGCCGATCCTCAAGGTCAAGATGGGCACCGCCGACTGGCGCTGGTTCCGCTATCCGTTCCTCTCCGAGGCCGCCGCCAATCCGGAGCGCCGCGCCCGCATCCGCAAGCTGTTGGCGGGCAAGGGCTACAAGGTCGCCACGGTCACGATGGATTTCTCCGACTGGGCGTACAACAACGCCTATGCCCGCTGCGTCGCCAAGGGTGATGCCGATGCGATCCTGGCGATGGAGCATGCATGGCTGGGCACGGCGTCGGTCCAGGCCGACCGTGCCCGCGCCATGGCGCATGCGCTCTATGGGCGCGACATTCCCTATGTGCTGCTGATGCACCTCGGTGCCTTCGACGCGCACATGATGCCGCAGCTCGTAGCGCTCTACCGCGAGAAGGGGTACCGGTTCGTGTCGATCGGGGAAGCGGGCAGGGACCCGTACTACGCCCCCGAAGTGAACCCCGCGCTGCCGCCCCAGCCCCAGGGCCTCAACGGCGCGATGGCGGCCAAGGGGATGAAGGAGCCGCAAGCTCCGGCGATGCTGCCGCTCGACACGATGTGCATGTAATCCAAGCTTTTCCCCTCCGGGGAGAGGGTTGAGAGAGGGGAATGACTTCGCCTCTCGATACGTCGCCATTGAATCAGGATGCACGTCCCTCGTCCCGAAAGGGGAGAGGGAGAAGAGACTAGAACAACTCACCCTGCGGCCCCGACGGCGGCCGGAACAGGTCCGTCCGCAACCGCAACACTTCCCGGTCGAGCCCATAGCGCTTCGCCGCCATCTTGAACCGGGTCCGCAGCAGCTCCGCCCAGGGGCCTTGCCCCTTGAAGCGGGTGTGGAAATTGGGGTCGTTGTCCTTTCCCCCGCGGATCGACTGGATCGTCGCCATCACCTTGCCCGCGCGGTCGGGGAAATGCGTGTCGAGCCAGGCGCGGAACAGCGGGGCGACTTCGTGGGGCAGCCGCACCGGCAGGAAGAACGCCGACCGCGCACCCGCCAGCGCCGCCCGCTCGAGGATATGCTCGATCTCGTGATCGGTGACCTGCGGGATCACCGGCGCCAGCGAGACGAACACCGGGATCCCCGCATCCGCCAGCTGCCGCACCGCCGCCAGCCTTTTCTCCGGATGCGGCGCGCGCGGCTCCACCGTCATCGCGATCTTCGGGTCGAGCGAAGTGATCGAGACCATCACCGCCGCCAGCCCCCTGGCCGCCATCGGCGCCAGGATGTCGATGTCGCGCGTCACGCGGTTCGACTTGGTGGTGATCGTCAGCGGATGATCATGCTCTGCCAGCACTTCGATGCAGCCGCGGGTGATCCGCCACTCGGCCTCGATCGGCTGATAGGGATCGGTGTTGGTGCCAAAGGCGATCGGTCGGCAGACATAGCCGCGCTTGCTCAGTTCGCTGCGCAGCAGCGTCGGCGCATCGGGCTTGGCGAACAGCTTGCTCTCGAAATCCAGCCCCGGCGACAGGTCGAGATAGGCATGCGTCGGCCGGGCGAAACAATAGATGCAGCCATGCTCGCAGCCGCGATAGGGGTTGATCGAGCGATCGAAGGCGATGTCGGGCGACTGGTTGCGCGTGATGATCGTCCGCGCCCGCTCCACCGTCACGCTGGTGCGCAGGGGCGGGGGCGCGTCGTCCAGCGCCTCGCGCATGTCGAGCCATTCCCCGTCCGGCTCGCGCGCAGGCAGGTTGAAGCGGCTGCTCGCTTCATTCAGCGTGGCGCCGCGCACGGGACGATTCTTCGCCATTGCCAAAGCCTAGTCGTGACGCTAGAACATAGCAAGAACATTGGAGGATTTATGGCACGCATCAGCTATCTCGAACTGCCGTCCAAGGATGTGGCCGGCACGCGCGATTTCTATGGCCAGGCATTCGGCTGGGCCTTCACCGATTTCGGCCCCGACTATGCGGCGACCACCACGGGCGACACCGATCTCGGCATCAACGGCAGCACCGATCAGGCGATCGGGCAACTGCTGCCAGTGATCGAAGTGCAGGACCTCGAGGCGGCGCTCGAGGCGATCAAGGCCGCCGGCGGCGAGATCGTCGTCCCGATCTTCAGCTTCCCCGGCGGACGCCGTTTCCATTTCCGCGATCCGGCGGGGAACGGGCTCGGCGTGTTCGTCAACGAGCCCGAGTGATTGCCGCGCCGCGGCGAGGTGGTAGGGTGAGCGCAAAGGAGGCAATTCCGATGCGCCTGATCGCGATCACCGCAGCCGCGGCGCTGGGCACCTGCGCGATACCCGCCGCCGCGCAGGACCGCACGCCGTGCGGTAGGGATCTGGTCTGCGCCAACGCTCTCGATAGCATCGTCCAGGCGATGCTCGCCGCAGGCTCAAGGCGAAGCTGGCCAAGGACGAGAATGGCGATCCCATGGTGGAGGTGACGGGCGAGCCCTATCGGTTCGACGTCTATTTCTATGGCTGCGAAAAACACCGGAACTGCGATTCGCTGCGCTTCGAAGTGTCCTTTACCAAGGACGAGCAGGCGGGCACCGCGCTTGCCAACAAATGGAATGCCGGCCACCGTTTCCTCACCGCGGCGGTGAAGGACAGCGGCACTTTCGTGATGTCCTACGACATCGGCATGATCGGCGGCACGACCAGGCGCAATTTCGCCGACACGCTCGACTGGTGGAGCTCGATGCTGGGGGAGTCGGCGGATTTCTTCGCCAAGGAATTGAAGTGAGCGTTTAGTTTCCCGCCACGTCGCCATGCGGAACCTGTTTCAGCATCCAACCCGCCACAGGCGGTATCGTTTGAGGCGCATTGGCCCTGAAACAACTTCCAGGGTGAGGCAGGGAGTGCGGAAGGTTTCGCGCATATACCCGCCTAGCTCCCCTCAGCGCTCCTCCAGCCGCGGCAGCAACTCGACGAAGTTGCAGGGCTTGTGCCGCACATCCAATTGCGTCGCCAATATCCCGTCCCAGGCATCGGTGACCGCGCCGGTCGAGCCGGGCAGGGCGAAGATATAGGTCCCCCGCGCCACGCCCGCGGTCGCGCGTGACTGGATCGTCGAGGTGCCGATCGACTGGTAGCTGAGCCAGCGGAACAGCTCGCCGAAACCAGGAATCTCCTTGTCCCAGACGCGAGCCAGGGCTTCGGGGGTAATGTCGCGCCCGGTCACGCCGGTGCCGCCGGTGGTGAGCACCACTTCGACCTGCGGGTCGTCGATCCAGGCATGGAGCTGCGCCACGATCGCATCCGCTTCGTCGCGCACGATCCGGCGCTCGGCCAGCACATGGCCCGCAGCGCCCAGCCGCTCGACCAGCCGGTCGCCCGAACGGTCGTCGGCCAATGTCCGTGTATCGGATACCGTCAGCACCGCGATCCGCACCGGGCGGAACGCGATACTGTTATCGATTGGCATTGCCGTCCCGGTGGAAAGCGAGCTGGCGCATGCTGAGCTTCACCGATGTCGGGCCCTGCATGCCGGGGAATTTCGGCCACAGCCCCTGCGCCAGCGCCTCGCGGCTGGTGGATTTGCGGCCTTCCTGGTTCTCGTACATCCAGTAGTTGCGCAGCACGGTCATCACGTATCCGCGCGTCTCCCAATATGGGATGCTCTCGATATAGAGCAGCGGATCGCCGCCATCCTTGATCATCGCGTTCCAGTTGGCGACCGGGGTCGGCCCGGCATTGTAGGATGCGATCACCTTGGGCAGCAGCCCGCCGGTAAAGGGCTGGTCGCGCAGCTGCTCGAGATAGGACTGGCCGATCTCCATGTTGACCGAGGGCTTGGTCAGGTCGCTCGCCGCGTAACTTACCCCGTTCCGCCGGCCGATATCGATCGCCGCACCCGTCTTCACCTGCATCAGGCCCATCGCGCCGGCGGCGCTGCGGATCTCGGAGTTGAAGCGCGATTCCTGCAGCGTGTGGGCGAACACCAGCGCCTTGTCGACGCGCCAGCCACCCGCGGGCGTCCAATTCGGCGCGGGATACCGGGCCTCGACCAAAGGCTGCGTGCCCTGTGGGCAGTTATGCGTGAGCCAGAGCTGGGTGCTCGGCAAGTTGAGGCGGCCGGCCAGGCGAGTCAGCGCGGCATGCTCGGAGGCGGTGCCGAGCTTCGCCTGGTAGCGCAGCACTTCGTCGGCCAGATCGTCCTGGTCTATCTCGACCAGGGCGGCGGCGACGCGCACGTTCGGACGGCGCTCCAGCGCGCGCCAGTCTTCGGCGACGAACTTCTCGCCGCGCGTCGGCTTCTCGTCGATGCCCAGCGCTGCCTTGGCGAGCAGGCCGTAGAAGGTCTCGCCATATTGGGTGGCTGCACGCAGCTTCACGGCAACCTTGTCGGGGCGACCGCACGCCATCTCGGCGCGCGAGCCCCAATAGAGGCCGGCGGAGCGTAGCTCGGTATCGGCGGCGCGGGTCGCGACGCGCTCGAAAGCGGCGGTGGCGCCGGCGCAATCCTGCTCGCGCCAGGCGGCGAGCCCGGCGACCCAATCGGCTTGCGGCGCCCATTCGCCGATGCCGTCCTGCGCCTTGGCGGCGACGCGGCGGGCATTGTCGTCGTCACCGGCGACATAATAGATCCAGGCGACCTTCTGCTGCCACTCGGTCCGGGCCTCGGGGGTCAGGTCGGTCTCGAACCTGGCGACCACGCCCTCGGCTTCAATGCCCTGATCCGCCTTTACATAAGGCTGGATGGCGAGCGCGATCTCGGTCGAAGCGGTGTCGCTCTTGATCGATCGGGCGCGCTGGCGGACGGGGGCACCGTCATACCAGACCAGCCGCGTAGCTGCCGGGATGGCGGGGGTGGTGAGCGCGCCGCGGGTCTTGGCCATGCGGGCAAGCTGCTCGGCCTGGGGAAGCTCGGGCGCGTCGCTGATCAGCTGGAGGATCGGCGCCAGATCGACCTTGGGCGAATTCTTGGCGGTGTAGAGTTCGGCCCGGGCGATCGAGTGGAGCGGGCCCGGCTTCATCGAATCGAGCTGAAGCTGCGCGTCCTGCCAGCGCTCGGCGCGGATCGCGGCGAATACCTTGCGGTATCCGGCCTTCTGGTCGGAATCGAGCTGATCGGGAACGCCGTCGCCTTCGCGCAGCGCAGAGGCGCCCGCAGCGGAGGAATTGTCGGCGGCCGGCACGCTGTCAGCGGCGTGGGCGGCGGTGGCAAGGGCCGTCGACGCAAGCAGCGCGGCGGCAAGCAGGATACGCATGGTCACAGGCTCCCCCGGGTCAACAGCAACATATGCTTCCAGGCTTCGCTTTTGGCGGCAGGGCGATCCAACAGAAAGCGTGGATGCAGGCTCGCCACCGCCTGCGTTTGTCCGCCAAAATGGTTAACATCGACTAAACCATTTGCGGCACCGCCGTCATTCGTCTCAGCTAATACACGGCTCGCCGTTTGCCCCAAAATCAACAGCTTAGCTGGCTGGAGCAGCTTGAGATGATGCCGCGTGATCTCGATCAGCCGGCCCTCCTGGTCGGGCGAGATCCGTCCGGCGAGCGGACGGGCCACGGCCATCGAAAGGAAATATACCGAATCGCGCGCGACTCCGGCGGCGGTCAGCATCCGGGAAAACAGCTTTCCGGCAGCGCCATCGGCCAGGAGTTCGCTCGAATCGTCGCTTTCCGGCATGTCGGTCAGCACGACGAGCGCGGCGTCCGCCGGGCCGCTCGGGCCGATCCGCGGGGTCAACCATTCGGCTTCGGGAACGGTCTCTCCGGTGCGCCAGGCCGTGAAGGCGGCCAGCGTATCGGGCAGGGTTTCAGGCTGCGGCGACGTTACGGCAGCCTGCGCCACCTGCACGGGCGCGGGCCGCGCGAGCCAGTCGCGAGCCTCGTCCTCCTGGAGTGTCTCGACACCCGCGTCACGCCACCATTCGAGTGCGCTCGCGAGGGTACGCCCCCAATCTGCTGTGTATTCGCCTCCCACGCTCCCTAAGAGTCATGCCTTGACGGGCGGGTCAATCTGCCTTCATCGACCAAGGGACAGGACGTTGCCAGCTTGCGACGAGACAGGCGTGCGGCGTGTGCCAGACCAAGATTAGAAGGATGCGATGATGAGCGAACGGGAGTCGATGCCCTATGACGTCGTGATCGTCGGCGCGGGCCCCGCGGGCCTTTCGGCGGCGATCCGGTTGAAGCAGCTGGCCGTGCAGACGGGCAGCGAGCTTTCGGTGTGCATCCTCGAAAAAGGCTCCGAAGTCGGCGCCCATATCCTTTCGGGCGCAGTGATCGACCCCAAGGCGCTCGACGAGTTGCTGCCCACCTGGCGTGACGATGGCTGCCCGCTGGCCGCCACGCCGGTGACCGAGAATCATCACTGGGTGCTGAGCGAGAAGGGCAAGTCGGGCTTCCCGGAGTTCATCACCCCGCCGTTCCTGCACAACAAGGGCACTTATACCGGCTCGCTCGGCAATCTCTGCCGCTGGCTGGCGGGCAAGGCCGAGGAACTGGGCGTCGAGATCTTTCCGGGCTTCGCGGCGGCCGAGATTCTCTATCACGACAATGGCTCCGTGAAGGGCGTCGCCACCGGCGACATGGGCGTGGCGCGCGACGGCGAGCACAAGCCCGATTACCAGCCCGGCCTCGAGCTGCACGCGAAGTACACCTTCTTCGCCGAAGGCTGCCGCGGTCATCTGACCAAGCAGCTGATCCGCACCTTCGAGCTCGACAAGGACAGCGATCCCCAGATCTACGGCATCGGCATCAAGGAGCTGTGGGACATCGACCCCGCCAACCACGTCCCGGGCCGCGTGATCCACACCCAGGGCTGGCCGCTGACCACCGGCGCCAATGGCGGTGGCTTCCTCTATCACCAGGCGGACGGGCAGGTCGCGCTCGGCTTCGTGGTGTGGCTCAACTACAAGAATCCCTATCTCTCGCCCTTCCAGGAGATGCAGCGCTGGAAGACCCACCCGGAGATCGCGGCGATCCTGAAAGGTGCCAAGCGCGTCTCCTATGGCGCCCGCGCGATCTCGGACGGCGGCCTGCAGGCGGTGCCCAAGCTGGTGGCGCCCGGCGCGGCGCTGATCGGCGATGCGGCCGGCTTCCTCAACGTGCCGCGCATCAAGGGCACGCACACCTCGATGAAGAGCGGCATGATGGCGGCCGAGGCGGCCTTCGCCGCGGTCGGTGCTGGACGCGAGGCGGACGAGCTTGCCGCCTATCCCGAGGCCTATGAGAAGAGCTGGGTCTACAAGGAGCTGCGCGGCGTCCGCAACGTGGCGCCGCTCGTCAAGAAGTTCGGCGACACCTGGGGCACTATGCTCGCCGGCGCGGCGATGTGGATGGAGCTGCTCGGCCTGCGCTGGCCCTTCACCATGAAGCACAAGCCCGACAATGAGGGCCTGTGGCATGCGTCCGAGGCGCCCAAGATCGACTACCCCAAGCCCGATGGCGTGCTGACCTTCGATCGCCTCTCCTCGGTGTTCGTCTCGAACACCAATCACGAGGAGGACCAGCCGGTCCACCTGACGCTCAAGGACCCTGAAGTCCCCATTCACTACAATCTTCCGGTGTACGCCGAGCCGGCCCAGCGCTACTGTCCGGCGGGTGTCTATGAAGTTGTCGGCGAAGGCGACGATCTGCGCTTCCAGATCAACGCGCAGAATTGCGTCCACTGCAAGACGTGCGACATCAAGGATCCTACCCAGAACATCAACTGGGTGGTCCCCGAAGGGGGCGGCGGCCCCAATTATCCGAACATGTAGCCTGGTGCTGGCGCTGCTGGCGGCATTGCCCGCCGCGGCCCAGCCGGCGGCGGCGCAAGTCGACCTGCGCGACTATGCCCGCACGCGCGCCGCCGATACGGCGGGGCAGGCGGCGCTGGCCGCTGCCGGCTATGCCCGTGCGCTCGATGCGGTGCCCGATGACCAGGTGCTCGCGATGCGCGCCTATCGCCAGGGCCTCGCCGCGGGCGATTTGGCGCTGGCCAGCCGCGCCGCCGCGATTCTCGACCGCGCCGCGGTAGCGCCGCCCGATACCAGCCTGCTCGCCTTCGCCGTCGCGCTCCATGTCGGCGACCGGGCGGGCGAGGACAGGGCGCTGATCCGGCTCTCCCAGGCCCAGCTCGATTTCCTGGTGCCCGTGCTGCGCGCCTGGATCGCGCTCGATCGCAGGCAGGATCCGCTGCCGCTGCTCGATGCCGCCCATGGCAACGCGCTCGCCGCGCCCTTTGCCGAGCGCCACCGGGCGCTGCTGCTGATCGCCGCTGGCAAGGCGGACGAGGGCCTGTTCGCGCTCGCTGCGTCGAGTGGCACCGATCAGGCGCAGGACCCGCGCATCGATGCCGCCATCGCGCTGCTCCGCGCGGGCAAGGCGGACAAGGCGCAGGAAATCCTCTCCGGCCTGTCCGGCGCGTCCAAGGCGTGGCGCAAGCGCCAGGCCAGGACCGGCAAGCCCGATGCCGCGTTCGGTGCCGCGCATTTGTTCCTCGGCCTTGCCAGCGACCTGCGCGAGGCGGACATGGCGCCGCTCTCGATCCTGCTCACCCGCGCCGCCCTGCTGCTCGATCCGCAGGAGGAGCGCGCGCGCCTGCTCCTCGCCGAAGCCCTGTCGCGCAGCGGCGCCACCGATGCCGCGCTGACCGCACTTTCGGGAATCCGTCCCGACGGTCCCTTCTCCCGCAGCGCCGAGGCCGGGCTGATCGGCGTGCTCCGCCGCGCCGGCCGGCTTCCCGAAGCGCTTGCCCGGGCGGAGGCGCTCGTCACCGCACCGGGCGCGACGCGGCAGGAATTGCGCACCTATGGCGACCTGCTGTTCCAGGGCGGCCGCTATTCCGATGCCGCCATCGTCTTCGAGCGCGCGATCGGCCATGCCGATGGCGGCGGCTGGGAGCTCAACTATCTGCGCGGCGCCGCGCTCGACCGCGCTGGCAAATGGGACGAGGCATTGCCCGCGCTCCAGCGCGCGGTGAAGCTGGCGCCGGAGGAGCCCGAGGCGCTTGCCTGGCTCGGCAATGCCCAGGTCGAGCGCGGCGTCGACCTGCCCGGTGCCCAGGCGCTGCTCGAACGCGCCCGCACCCTCAAGCCTGACGATCCTGCGATCACCGATTCGCTCGGCCGCGCTTATTATGCCGATGGCCAGCTCGCCAGGGCGCTGCCCTTGCTCGAACAGGCGGTCCGCGCCGATCCCGGCGGCGCCCGCGCCAACGAGCATCTCGGCGATGCCTATTGGAAGCTCGGCCGCCGTATCGAGGCGCGCTATGCCTGGCGCGCGGCAGAGGTGAGCGCCGATGCCGGCGACCTCGACCGCCTCAAGGCCAAGCTGCTGGACGGGCTCGCGCAGTGATCGTCGAGACCGCGAAGGCCAAGCTCAACCTGGCGCTGCACGTCCGCGCGCGGCGGAGCGACGGCTATCACGAACTGGAGACGCTGTTCGCCTTTGTGGAAGACGGCGACATCGTCAGCATCGAGCCCGCCGATAGCGACGGCTTCACGCTTACCGGCCCCTTCGCGGCGGTACTGAGCGGGGAGGGCGACAATCTCGTCACCCGCGCTGCCCGGGCATTCCGCGACGAGTTCGGCGGCGGCGCGCATGCGATCACGCTCGACAAGCACTTGCCGGTCGCCTCGGGCATCGGCGGCGGCTCGGCCGATGCGGCGGCGACCTTGCGTGCGCTCGGGCGGCTCCACGATGTGCCGCTGGATGCCATGTTCGCCATTGCCGACGCTTTGGGCTCGGACGTCCCCGCCTGCCTCTATGGCGTCACGGCGATCGGGCGGGGCAGGGGCGAGCAGCTGGAGCCCGTGCCTGGCATGCCCGGCACGCCCGTGCTGCTTGTCAATCCCGGCGTTGCGGTGTCCACCGCCGAGGTGTTCCGCCGCTGGGACGGCGTCGATCATGGGCCGCTTCCGGCCGATCCGTGCGAAAGCCGCAACGACCTGGAGTCGCCTGCGCGCGCCATCGCGCCGGTGATCGGGGAGGTGCTGGATGCGCTTGCCGCTTCGGCGGGGGCGGGGCTCACCCGCATGTCCGGCTCCGGCGCGACGTGCTTCGCGCTGTTTGACAGCGACGCGAGTCGGGATGCCGCCGCTGCGGCGCTTTCAGATCGCGGCTGGTGGGTTTTGGCCTCGAACCTCACCTGATTTGCCGGCAGGAAGGGGAAGGGCAAGCAAGTTAACCACCCTCGAAAACCGCTTCTTCGCAGATCCGCCGTAGACCATCCCCAGCGGATCGACTGCCGGGAGCAGAACGTCCGTTGGTGGCGCGGGCGTGGGCATCTGGCCTTCGGCCCGCCCCATCCTCCAAAAAGCCACCGGACCTTGACAGCGACGCCCCATTCGGGCCGATCCGCGCCATGATCCAGCTCACCCGCAACGGCCCCGTCGCCACCATCGCCCTGGCCCGCCCGGAGGCGAGGAACGCACTCCCCACTGGCGCCTGGCAGGCGCTCGCTGCCGCCGCGCGCGAAGTGGGCGATGCCCGCGCCGTGATCCTCAAGTCGGACGTGCCTGGCATCTTCTCCGCCGGCGCCGATATCCGCGAGTTCGAGCAACTCCAGGCGGACCCGGCGCTCCGCATGCAGTTCCGCCAGGCAATGCGCGAGGGGATCGAGGCGGTCGCCGCCTTGCCCGTGCCCGTGATCGCCGCAGTCGACGGTGGCTGTTTCGGAGCCGCGGTGGCGCTGATCCTCGCCGCCGATATCCGTATTGCCGGCAACCTTTCGGAATTCGCGGTCACACCCGCGCGGCTCGGCCTGGGCTATCCGCGCGAGGACGTCGCCCGGCTGGAGGCGCAGGTCGGCAAGGGCATGGCCGCGCTCCTCCTGTTTACCGGCGACAAGCTCCGCCCAGACGAAGCCGACAAGATCGGCCTGGTCGAACTCAAGACCCGCAAGGCGATCGACACCGCCACCGCCATGGCCACAGCGATCGCCGGCAATGCGCCGGAGGCCGTGCGCCTGCTCAAGCGCACGCTGCGCGGCGAGCAGACCGACCAGGGCTTCGAGGATGCGTTCGGCGGCGCGGAGCTGGCCGAGGGGCTCAACGCCTTCCGCGAACGCCGGAACCCCGTCTGGTGAGCGCAGCGGAGATTCTCGAAGGCGGCGCGCGGGATGTCCTCCTGCTGTGCGACCACGCCTCCAACGCCGTGCCCGACGATATCGACCTCGGCATCGATGCCGAACTGCTCGACAGGCATATCGCGATCGACATCGGCGCCGCCGCCGTCACCCGCGCGCTCGCCGCGAAGCTCGATTGCCCGGCGATCCTCGCCACCGTCTCGCGGCTGGTGATCGATCTTCACCGCGAGCCCGATCATGTCGGCTTGATCCCCCACCGGAGCGACGGCCATCTGATCCCCGGCAACGAGAGCGTCGACAAGCTCGCGCGCATCGCTCGTTTCCACGCTCCCTATCACCGCGAGCTGCGCACCCGCATCCGCGCCCGGCGCCCACGGCTGATCCTGTCGATCCACAGCTTCACGCCCCGCCTGGAGCATGGCGGCACCGACCGCCCCTGGCAGGTCGGTATCCTCTACAACCGCGACACCCGCGCCGCGCACCCGAGCGTGCAGTTCTTACGCGAGCGCGGCTTCGTCACCGGCGATAACGAACCCTATTCGGGCCGGCTGCTCAACGCCACGCTCAACCGGCATGCGGAGGGGCAGGGGATACCGTCGGTGGCGATCGAGATCCGCAACGACCTGATCCGCGATGCGGCGGGGGCGGGGGAATGGGCGGGCGTGCTGGCGGATCTGGCCGGTCATCTGCGCGATAACCTCTAGTTCGCCTCCCTTTAATTCGTCATCCCCGCGAAGGCGGGGATCCAGAGTCATGAAGGACATCGCTCTGGCCACCCTGGATCCCCGCCTTCGCGGGGATGACGGCGTGAGGGCTTTTCCAGAAACACAATTTCTTTGCGCAATAGTCTTGCGCAAAACCCCTTCCAGACGACATAGGCTTGCGCATCATGACCAGCCGATTCGACAAATCCAAGCTCCCCAGCCGCTACGTTTCCGTCGGCGTCGAGAGCGCTCCGCACCGCAGCTATTACTACGCCATGGGCCTCACCGAGGAGGAGATCGCCCGGCCGTTCGTCGGCATCGCATCGGCGGGCAATGACAGCGCCCCCTGCAACACCACGCTCGACCAGCAGGCCGATTGGTGCCGCACCGGCGTCAACGAAGGTGGCGGCATGCCGCGCCGCTTCAACACGATCACCGTGACCGACGGCATCGCCATGGGCCATCAGGGCATGAAGTCCTCGCTGGTCAGCCGCGAGGTCATCGCCGATTCGGTCGAACTCAGCGTCCGCGGCCATTGCTATGACGCGCTCGTCACCTTTGCTGGCTGCGACAAGTCGCTCCCCGGCATGATGATGGCGATGCTTCGCCTCAACGTGCCCTCGATCTTCGTCTATGGCGGCTCGATCCTGCCCGGCCGCTGGCACGACCGCGACCTGACCGTGATCGACGTGTTCGAGGCGGTCGGCCGTTTCTCCGCCGGCAAGTGCCCGCTCTCCGAAGTCACCGAGATCGAGAAGGCGGCCTGTCCAGGGCACGGCGCCTGCGGCGGCCAATATACCGCCAACACCATGGCCTGCGTGGCCGAGGCGATCGGTTTGTCCTTGCCGAACAGCAATATGGCGCCGGCGCCTTACAAATCGCGTGAAGAGATCGCTGTCGCCGCGGGCCGCCAGGTGATGACGCTGATCGAGAAGCAGATCCGCCCGCGCGATATCTGCACGCGCGAAGCCTTCGAGAATGCCGCCCGCATCGTCGCTGCGACCGGCGGCTCGACCAATGGCGCGCTGCACCTTCCGGCGATGGCGCATGAGGCCGGCATCGAATTCGACCTGTTCGACGTCGCCGAGATCTTCAAGACTACGCCGTACATCGCCGATCTCAAGCCCGGCGGGCGGTACGTCGCACGCGACATGTACGATGCCGGCGGCATCTACATGCTGATGAAGACGCTCGCGGCAGAGGGTTTCCTCCACCTCGATTGCACGACGGTGACCGGCAAGACGCTGGGCGAGAATATCGACCAGGTTACCTGGAACCCCGACCAGAAGGTCATCTACGACGCCAAGACGCCAATCACCCCCACCGGCGGCGTGGTCGGGCTCAAGGGCTCGCTGGCGCCCGAGGGCGCGATCGTGAAGGTCGCGGGCATGCACCGGCTCCAGTTCACCGGCACCGCCAAGGTGTTCGAGCGCGAGGAGGATGCCTTCGCCGCGGTCGAGGCCAATGCGATCAAGGAAGGCACCGTCGTCGTCATCCGCTATGAAGGGCCCAAGGGTGGTCCGGGCATGCGCGAGATGCTGTCGACCACTGCCGCGCTCTATGGCCAGGGCCTGGGAGAGAAGGTCGCGCTGATCACCGATGGCCGCTTCTCGGGCGGTACGCGCGGCTTCTGCATCGGCCATGTCGGCCCCGAGGCGGCCGAGGGCGGCCCGATCGCCTTGGTCGAGGATGGCGACGAGATCAGCATCGATGCCGAGGCCGGTACGGTGGACCTCAACGTGCCCGAGGACGTGCTCGCCGAGCGCCGGGCCAAATGGGAGCCACGGCGGAACGATTACCAGTCCGGCGCGCTCTGGCGCTTCTCGCAAAATGTCGGCCCGGCTTATAAGGGGGCTGTCACGCACCCCGGAGCCAGCGCCGAAACCCATGTATTTGCCGATATCTGATCGCGTTCGCCTTCTCTTCGTCGAGAGGGTTTGGGAGAGGGGAAGGGCGCGACAGGCATGCATGCTTGCGGCCCTTCTTTCCCTCCCCGCCTGTGACACCCAGGTCCGCGACAAGGCCACTGAGGCCCGCAATGAACTCCATGCCGAGAAGATGGAGAAGGCAGAGGGGCATATCGAATGTGCCCCGCCCGGTGCCGAGACCTTCTCCTTCGCCTGCACGATCGACCGGGTCCAGTCGCAGGACGGGCTGTTCCTGACCCTGCGCCACCCGGACGGAGGCTTTCGCCGCCTGCTCGTCACCACCGACGGGCGTGGCGTGATCGCGGCGGACGGCGCGGAGAAGGCAGTCGTCACCATCCTGGCGCCCGATCAGATCGAAGTCGCGATCGGCGGCGCGCGCTACCGCTTGCCTGCAACCGTGCGTGGGGCCAAACCGGCGAAATGATCCCGCCCGGCGCACCGATCGTCACCGCTGCCCAGATGCGTGCCGCCGAAGAGGCGGTGTTTCGGCGCGAACCCCAGTTGGACGTCATGGAACGCGCCGGTGCCGCCGTTGCGCGCGAGGCTGCGCGCTTCGCGCACGGCGACCCCATCCTCGTCCTCGCGGGCCCCGGCAACAATGGCGGGGACGCCTATGTCGCCGCCCGCCTGTTGAAGGCAGCCGGCCATGACGTCGCGGTCGCAGCCTGTGGCGAGCCCGGCACGCCCGCCGCCCGCACGATGCTGGAGCGCTGGGGCGGCGAGGTGGATTCGCTCTATCGTGCCCGCCCGCGCCCGGTG
The DNA here is from genome assembly GCF_058807215.1 of Sphingomonas sp. GW821-FHT12D09. NCBI lineage: Bacteria > Pseudomonadati > Pseudomonadota > Alphaproteobacteria > Sphingomonadales > Sphingomonadaceae > Sphingomonas > Sphingomonas sp. GW821-FHT12D09. The sequence continues at coordinate 186,514 of NZ_JBXAQL010000001.1, forward strand.
CTGATCGACGGCCTGTTCGGCACCGGCCTCACTCGCCCGCTCGAGCGCGGCATCGCGCCGGTGTTCGCCGAGCTGGTGAGTGCCGCGCGCTTCTCCCTTGCGATCGACCTGCCCTCGGGACTCGCCACCGACAGTGGCGCCGATCTCGGCGCGCCCAGGGGGATTTCGGCGACCCTTGCGCTGGGTGCCCTCAAGCCTGCCCATGTCCTCGATGCCGGCCTGGAGCGCTGCGGCCATGTCCTGCTCGCCGATATCGGTATCCCGGTGGACAGCCCCTGGCGCACCGTCGCTCGCCCGAAGCTCGCCGCTCCCGGTGCCCGTGCCCATAAATACAGCCGCGGCCTGGTCGTGGTGGTCGAAGGCGACATGCCCGGCGCCGCGCGGCTCGCCGCCCATGCCGCGATGGCCGGCGGGGCAGGGTACACGGTCCTCGCCTGCAATGACGCCAGCACCGGCGGCCCCGACGCGTTGGTCCGCCACCGCATCGCCAATGGCGACGATCTGGCGGATTTCCTCACCGAAAACCGTATCGGGGGTGTCGTGATCGGTCCCGGCCTCGGCCGCGATCGCCGCGCCGAAGGGCTGCTCAAGGCCGCGCTCAACGCCAATCTTCCGCTGGTGATCGACGGCGACGCCTGCACCCTTCTCGGCAAGTCCGCCACCGCCTGGCTCCAGCGCCGCACCGCAGCGACGTGGCTCACCCCGCATTCGGGCGAGTTCGACCGCATGTTCGAAGGAGATGGCGACAAGGTCACGCAAACCCTTGCAGCAGCATCGGAATCCCGCGCCACCGTGATCCACAAGGGCGCCGACACCGTGATCGCGACCCCGCGCGGCGAGGTGCGCGTGCTCGCCCATGCCTCGTCCTGGCTATCCACCGCGGGCACCGGCGACGTCGTTGCCGGCACGCTGGCGGCGCAGGTGGCCAGCGGCAACAAACAAGCCGCCGAAGCCGCCGTCTGGCTCCACGCCCGCGCAGCAGCACTTGCAGGACCGGCCTTCATCGCCGATGCGCTGCCGATGCATCTTCCCCAAGCGATCTCCGAATGCCTTTGAGCGAAGTCCTCCGCGTCGCGGGGCGCGGCGAGGGCGTCACTGCCGATGGCCGCTATGTGCCCTTCGCTGCTCCCGGCGACCAGGTCGATGCGCAGGGTGCGGTCACCCGCGGCCCGCACCACCAGGAGCCGCCTTGCCGGCACTTCCCGGAATGCGGAGGCTGCCAGCTGCAGCATCTCGACGACGCTGCCTGGAGCGGTTTCATTGTGGACCGGATCGCCGGTGCGCTCGCCCAGCACAAGCTGACCGCCGAGATCCGCGCGCCGCTGCTCTCGCCCCCGCGCACCCGCCGGCGCGCCACGCTCCATGCCGAGCGCCGCGGCCGCCAGGTGCTGCTCGGCTTCACCGGCCAGGGCAGCCACACTCTGATCGACCTGCAGGAATGCCATGTCCTCGCGCCGGAGCTGTTCGCGCTCCTCGCGCCGCTCCGGGGCCTGCTCGCCGCACTGTTGCCGGGCACGCGGCGGATCAACGTCCACTTGGCTTTGGCCGACCAGGGCATCGACGTGCTGCTCGACGGCCTTGAGGCCGAGGGCCTGGCCGCTGCCGAGGCGATCACCGCATTCTCCCACCGCCACCAGCTCGCCCGCTTCTCGATGGACGAGGGGCTCGGCCCGACGCAGCGCTGGGAGCCTGATCCGGTGACCATCACGCTGGGCGGCGTCCCCGTCCCGTTCCCGCCGGGTAATTTCCTCCAGGCGACGCCCGAGGGCGAGGCGGCGCTGGTCGCCACGGTCCAGGAGATCGTCGGCAACGCCGGCACGATCGCCGACCTGTTCGCCGGCCTCGGCACCTTCACCTTCGCCTTCCCCCAGGCCAAGGTCTACGCCGCCGAAGCCGCGCGCGACCCGATCATGGCATTGAAGGATGCCGCGGCCCAGGCCAAGCGCCTGGTCTTCGCGGACCACCGCGACCTGTTCCGCCGCCCGGCGACCAGTGCCGACCTCGACAAGTTCGAAGCGGTGGTGCTCGATCCGCCCCGCGCCGGCGCCCGCGAGCAGGTCGCCGAACTGGCCAAGGCACGCGCTCCTCGCGTCGCCTATGTATCTTGCAATCCCAACACGTTCGCACGCGATGCGGAGACTTTGTGCGAAGGTGGTTATGCGCTCGACTGGATCCAGCCGGTCGGCCAGTTCCGCTGGTCGACGCATGTGGAATTGGCGGCGAAGTTCAGCAAGTAAATCTCCTCTCCCATGGGAGAGGAAGGGGCCCGCGCGCGAAGCGCGTGGGAAGGTGAGGGTGGTCATCCTCGACCCTTACCCTTACGCCGACTGCGTCGGCTCCATCCCTCTCCCAACGGGAGGGATTTAGGGATAATCCGCCCGCAGGAAGAAAAGTCCGTCCGAAGGCGCATTCAGCCCCAGCGCGGAACGATCCCGCGCTTCCAACGCCGCGCTCATGTCGTCGGGAGTCCAGCGCCCCTGGCCGACCAGCACGATGCAGCCGACCATGGAGCGCACCTGGTGATGCAGGAACGAGCGCGCCGAGGCGAACACGCTGATCCGCTCGCCCTCCGCCACCACCTCGAGCCGGTCGAGCGTCCGCAAGGGGCTGTCCGCCTGGCAATGCGCCGATCGGAAGGTGGTGAAGTCGTGCCGCCCCACCAGCCGCGCCGCGCCCTGCGCCATCAGCGCGGCATCGAGCGGCGGGATCACCCGCCAGGCGAGCCCCTTTTCCCAGGTCAGCGGCGCTCGCCTTGTTGAGATTCTATATTCATAATGGCGTGCAACACACGAGAAACGCGCGTGCCAGTCGTCTGCAACCTCGACGCAATCGAGGATCGCCACCGGATTGGGCCGCACCCGCGAATTGAGCGCCTCCATCAGCCGAAAGGCGGTGATCGGCTTCGCGATGTCGATATGCGCGCGCATGCCCAGCGCATGGACCCCGGCATCGGTGCGTCCGGCCGCCTGTACCGAGGCGCGCTCGCCGGTGACTGCGAAGGCAGCCTCCTCGATCGCCTGCTGCACGCTCGGGCCATGATCCTGCCGCTGCCATCCCATGAAGGGCCGGCCGTCAAACTCCACGGTGAGCGCGAACCGCGTCAAAGCTGGGTGCCTGCGGGGACGGCGAAGCCGCGCAGCAGTTCGGATGACGTCATGACGCCACGTCCGGCCCGCTGGACCAGATCAGGGCGGATCGCGCCGTCTCCACAGGCGATGGTTAGCTGAGCGTCGAGAACAACGCCCGGCGGACCGGCGGCGTCGACCACCTCGGCAGCATGCACCCGGAACCGCTCGCCCTGGAATTCGAGGAACGCCCCCGGCGCCGGGTTGAACGCGCGCACCTGCCGCTCGACCTCCACCGCAGACCGCGAGAAATCCAGCCGCGCCTCGGCCTTGTCGATCTTGGCGGCATAGGTCACGCCTTCCTCGGGCTGTGTCACGGCCGGGTGCCGGTCCAAGTCGGCCAGCACCGTCACCATCAGCCGTGCGCCCATCTCCGCCAATTCGACAGTCAGCTCGCCCGCGGTCTTGCCGTCCACCGGCGTCCGCTCCTCGAGCCGCACCGGCCCGGTATCGAGCCCGGCCTCCATCTGCATGATCCCGACGCCGGTCTCGGCATCACCCGCAAGGATCGCCCGCTGGATCGGCGCGGCGCCGCGCCACCTTGGCAGCAGCGAGCCATGCACGTTGAGGCACCCATGCTTCGGCGCATCGAGCAGCGCCTGGGGCAGGATCAGGCCGTACGCGGCAACCACCGCCACATCGGCGTCCAGCGCGGCGAACGCTTCGATCGCGCCGGGCTCCTTGCGGAACGAGAGCGGCGTGCGCACTTCGATTCCGAGTGCCTCGGCGCGGGTATGCACCGGCGAGGGCGTCAGCGCCTTGCCCCGCCGCCCGCCGGCCCGCGGGGGCTGGCTGTAAGCCGCCACGACGTCGTGCCCGGCCTCGACCAGCGCATCGAGCACCGGCACGGCGAATTCGGGCGTTCCCATGAAGATCACTCGCATGATGGGGTCTCTAACCGCTCAACCCCAACCCGTCATCCCCGCGAAGGCGGGGATCCAGAGTCACGAAGGACGTCGCTCTGTTACCCTGATCCCCGCCTTCGCGGGGATGACGGAGTAAGTGCCGGGGCGACGGCTTGGCGAGGGTGTTTGCTTTCCGTTCCGCCTCGCTTATCTCCACCCCATGGCATCTCCCGAGATCGAAGCGCTTACCCATGCCCTGTCGCGGCTGCCCGGCCTCGGGCCGCGTTCGGCGCGCCGCGCGGTGCTCCACCTGCTCAAGAAGCGGGAGACTGCGCTCGATCCGCTGCTCGCAGCACTCGGTGCCGTCAGCCGCAACCTCGCCACCTGCTCGACCTGCGGAAACGTCGACACCGCCGATCCCTGCCAGATCTGCGCCGATCCGCGCCGCGACGCCCGCGCGCTCTGCGTAGTCGAGGAAGTGGCGGACCTCTGGGCGCTCGATCGCGCACGGCTCTTCCCAGGCCGTTTCCACGTGCTTGGCGGCCGCCTCTCGGCGCTAGAGGGCATCCGCCCCGAGGATCTCCGCATCGACCGTCTCGTAGCGCGCATCGCCGCTGGCGGGATCGACGAGGTCGTGCTGGCGATGAACGCCACGCTCGAAGGCCAGACCACCGCCCATTACATCGCCGAGCGGATCGAGACCTATCCGGTGCGCGTCACCCAGCTCGCGCACGGCCTGCCGGTGGGCGGCGAGCTCGACTATCTCGACGAAGGTACGCTCGCCCAGGCCCTGCGCGCGCGGCGGCCGGTGGCGTGATCTTTTCTCACGCGAAGGCGCTTAGGCGCTAAGAAATAAGATTTGTTCGCGCGGAGGCGCGAAGAGGGATTGCTGTCCGGCAGTGTCGGCCGGCCCTCTCCAGCTTCGGCAGCTTGGTGAACGACCGAGATAGAAGGCCGCTGGCGCGGCGAGGCCGATCTCCGCGCCTCTGCGCGAACCACTTCTTTCTTCACGCCTTCGCGCCTTCGCGTGAACCAATCTTGCGACCCGCGCGCCGCTCGCCTAAATTGCACCAATGGCTATCCTACCCATTGTCGAAGTACCCGATCCGCGTCTGCGTCTCGTCTCCGAACCCGTCGCGGAGGTGACCGACGAGCTGCGCGACCTGATCGCCGACATGTTCGACACCATGTACGACGCTCCCGGCATCGGCCTCGCCGCGATCCAGGTCGGCGTGCCCAAGCGCGTGATCGTCATGGACCTGCAGGAGCGGGAAGACGCGGAAGGCAAGCCGATCCGCGAGCCGCGCGTCTTCATCAATCCCGAGATCCTCGATCCTGCCGAAGAGCAGTCGGTCTATACCGAAGGCTGCCTGTCGATCCCCGAGCAGTTCGCCGATGTCGAGCGCCCCGCGCGCTGCCGAGTGAAGTGGCTGGACGAGCAGGGCGCCGCGCATGACGAGAATTTCGAAGGCCTGCTCGCCACCTGCATCCAGCATGAGATGGATCACCTCGAGGGCATCGTCTTCATCGACCACCTCTCGCGCCTGAAGCGCGACATGATCCTCAAGAAGCTCAACAAGGCCCGCCGCGCCGCGGCGTGACATTTGCCGCATCCCGGCGAAAGCCGGGATCTCAGGCCTTCTCGCCTCACCCGCACGAGACCCCGGCTTTCGCCGGGGTGACGGACAGAGCTGCGGCCTCGACTCGGCGCCGTGGAATTTCGCGCTGTCCTACACGTATCGTTCGGGTTATGTTCCTCGCCGGGCCGCCTTGCCGGCGCTCCCGAACGCGCAATCTTTTGTCCTTTATGCGCGAGGTTCGTGAAGTTTGGGAGGTTTGGGGTGGACGTTGTGGCTCTGGTGATCGCAGTGGCGGCGCTGATTGTTGGCCTTGGCCTCGGCATGTTCCTGGGCGGGCGCCCGGCCGCTCAGATGCGCCGCGAGCGGGACGCGCGGGAGGCGGAATTCAAGGCCGCCGCCGCCGAGCTCGGCCGCGCCCAGATCGAGTTGGCCAGTCTCAAGGCAGAGACGACTGGCATGGAATCGCGCTTCGCCGAGCTGGCCCACCGCATCCTCGGCGAATCGCAGAAGAGCTTCCTCGATCGCGCCGATCAGCGCTTCGCCCAGGCGGGTGAGAGCAACGAAGCCAAGATGAAGGCGCTGCTCACCCCGGTGCAGGAGACGCTCCAGCGCTATCAGCAGGGGCTGAGCGAAGTCGAGAAGGAGCGGGTGGGCAGCTACCAGGCGTTGCGCGAGCAGGTCGCCCAGCTCCATGCCGGCCACACCCAGGTCCGCGACGAGACCGCCAAGCTGGTCAACGCCCTGCGCGCCAGCCCCAAGGCGCGCGGCCGCTGGGGCGAGCAGAGCCTCAAGAACGTGCTCGAACAGGCCGGCCTGTCGCAATATGCCGATTTCCAGATGGAAGTGTCGGTCAACACCGATGACGGCCGCCTGCGCCCCGACGTGGTGGTGCGCATGCCGGGCGGGCGCAAGCTGATCATCGACGCCAAATGTTCGCTCAATGCGTTCCTCGACGCGAGCGAGGCGCATGACGAGGCCACGCGGACCTCGCATCTTCAACTCCATGCTGCCGCGATTCGCCGCCATGCCGAGCAGCTCGGTTCGAAGAATTACTGGGCGCAGTTCGGCGATGCCGCCGATTATGTGATCCTCTACATCCCCGGCGAGCATTTCCTCGCCGCCGCGCTCGAGCAGGACGATCGCCTGTGGGAATGGGCGTTCGAGCGCCGCGTGCTGCTTGCCACGCCGACCAACCTGGTCGCGATCGCTCGGACCGTCGCCAGCGTCTGGAAGCAGGAAAAGATGGCCGAGCGCGCCAAGGAGGTTGCTGACCTCGGCAAGGAGCTGCACGCGCGCCTCGCCACCATGGGCGGCCATGTTGCGCGGATGGGCCGCAACCTCGAACAGGCGAACAGCGCGTACAATGCGATGGTCGGCAGCCTGGAGAGCCAGGTGATGAGCCAGGCCAAGCGCTTCGAGGCGCTGGAAGTGTCGAGCGGCACCAAGGAGATCGAACCGCTGCCGATGATCGAGACTGCCCCGCGGCCGCTCACCAAGCTGATGACCGGCCCGGCGAACGAAGCGGAGGCGGCCGAGTAACCTGGGCTATGGCAGCGCGCGGTTTTGGGGTTAAGCTGCACGCAATCGAAGAAGAGGGGAATTCGATGAAGCTGGCACTTGCACTCTTGCTCGCCGCGGCGCCCGTCGGCACCGCCTTCGCCCAGGACCAGGCCTCGCGCGACTCCAGGCTCGGCGAGATCGTCCAGCTGATTCAGGGCGGTCAGCCGCAACAGGCGATCGACAAGCTCAATCCGCTGCTCGCGGAATATCAGGGCCTTTATCCCGGCGAGAAGCAGAAGCTCTGCAAGGTCGAGGAGTATGAGACCGCCGCCTATCCGGCGCTGCCGGGCGGAAGGGATGCAGTGCTGGTCGATGGCGGCTGGTGTATCGCGCTCTGGGCCAAGGGCTTCGCGATGATCGACCTGCAGCAGCTCGACGGGGCGATCCCGTTCCTCGATCGCGCGGTGACGATGGCGCCGCTGCACCCGCATTACCTGTCCGAGCTCGGCTACGCCTATCAGGCGCAGAAGCAATATCAGCGCTCCTACGACCTCTATGCCCGCGCCGCCGATGCGGCGAAGCGCGAGAGCGGCGAGCGGCAGAAGAAGTCGCTGCGCCGCGCCTGGTTCGGCATGGCCTATGACCAGATCGAACTGGGCCGGCTCGACGAGGCCGAGGCATGGCTGCGCAAGTGCCTGGAGCTGATGCCCGACGACCAGAAGGTGAAGGACGAGCTCCAGTTCATCAGCGAGGAACGGGCGAAGAAGAAATCGAGCTAGGACGCGCGGGACGCCCTAGCTTGCATCGTTTATGGGCGGGCGCGGACGAGCGTCAGCGTGCGACCGCGGGTGCCGGTGAGCACCAGCTTGCCCTGGCGGTTGCTCGACACGGTCAGCCGCTCGCCGAGCACGCCGAGAATGGCCTGTTCCTGCTGGTTGCGGATGCGATCGGTGCAAGCCATCCGGGTGCTCGCCAGCGGCCCGGCGGTCAGCCGGCCGCGGGCGAAGCTGTAGCTGCCGGTGAAGCGGTTGCAGCTGGCATTGCCCGAGATGCGGCCATTCTCGAACGCGACGCCGGGGCTGGTGCCGCGGGCGACCGGGCGGCCGTTCAGCGACTCGACGCGCCAATTGCCGTTGATGATGCTGGTCGGTGCCTCGGCACGCGGCTCGCCGCCGCAGCCCTTGAACCTGCGGCCGTCGACGGTCACGGTCACGGTGTCCGGATAGCTCCGGTCGCTCATCCCGTCGCTGCAGGGGCGGTGGTTGGTGTTCACGTTGATCCGGCGGGTCTGCCAGATCTCGCCGGCAAAGCCGTGGATCACCCGGGGCGTCGCGACGCTAACGGTCGGGCGGCCCGGCGCTTCGAAGCGCATCGTCCGCGCATCGATGCTCAGGCTCCAAAAGGGCTCGGTGCCGGTGGCACGGTAACTGGACTGGGCCTGCGCCGCGGCGGGCAGGGCGCTCAGCGCGATCAGGCTGGCACCGGTCAGGGTCGAAAGTCGCATGGTTCACTCCTCTTGTCGGAGCGAAATGCACGGAGCCGGCTGAACGCTCCATGGCCGTAACGATTAGCTGGCGTTCAGCTTCGATGTTGGCCGAGCACTTCATAGGCCATGACCGCTGTGGCGATCGCGGCGTTCAGGCTGTCCGCCTTGCCGAGCATCGGGATCTTGACCAGCAGGTCGCACGCCTCGGCCATGAAGCCCGGCATCCCCTGCGCCTCGTTGCCGGTGAGCAGGAAGATCGGCGCCTGGTACAGCGGCGCACGGTAATCATGCTCGGTATCCAGGCTCAGCCCCACCAGCTGCCCCGGCCCCTTACGCAGCCAGACGAGGAAATCGCCCCAGCTCGACCGCGCCACCGGCACGGTGAACAGCGCGCCCATGCTGGCCCGCACCGCCTCGACCGAGAAGGGATCGACGCAATCGTCGATCAGGATCAGCCCGCCGGCACCCACCGCATCGGCGGTGCGCAGGATCGTGCCCATATTGCCAGGGTCGCGCAGCCGCTCGGCGACCAGCCAGATGCCGGACGTGCTTCGGTCGAGATCGGCCAGGGTGACGGCGAAGTCCGGATAGACACCCACCACCGCGCCGGGATTGTCCTTGCCCGACAGCTTGGAGAGGATGTCGGCGTTGGTCTCGACCGCCCAGCCGCCCGCTGCCTCGGTCGCGTCTATCAGCGAGCGGACCAAGGCATGGCCCGCCATGTCCTTGGAGAAGAACAGATATTCGGGAACGCGCCCGGCCTCATGCGCCTCGGTGAGGATGCGCAGCCCCTCGGCGAGGAACAGCCCTTCATCCCGCCGGTGCTTCTTGTCGCGCAGGTTGCGGACGCGCTTGATGAGGGGATTGGAAAAGGCAGTGATTTCGCGAGGCATGGCTATATCCCTGCGCCAGGAACGCGGCGAAGTCCACGATCGGAATGGGGTGTGCCGTGGGGTGCGGGCGCCTTATGGTCCATGGGGAAAGGGAGTCAGGCGATGCGCATTCAGGCGGCGGCATTTCTCGGCAGCATGCTGTTCTGGTCGGGGACGGCGCATGCGGCCGGGGCGCCGGACTGCTCCTATTCCAGCGCAGAACGCATCAGCGCCAAGGAATTCGCTTCCCGCATCGAGCGGAGCGAAACGAGATGCGGGCTGCCCTGGCGCGCGCTGAAGCGTGCCGTCGCCGACCCGGCCGGACGGGCGCAGATCGATGCGGCATTTGACAAGGTGCTGGCCACGCACCCCGAGCGCGCGGTCGGGGTGCGTGCCCAAAAGGCCCAGGTCGCCGCCGCGGCCGGCGACCCTGCGCCGATGCTCGCACTCGCCGACGCCAATGTCCGCGATCATCCCGAGGACAAGAGCCTGGCGAACATGTCCTGCTTCGTCCGCGGACGCTACGGATTCGATATTGAACATGCCATGCCTTCTGCAACGCAGCGGTTGATGGGAAAGGGCGGCCCGGCTACGCGTTGGTCAATCGCGGGCGAGTGGAGCTTGTGTTGGGCAAATACGAAGAGGCGGGGAGCGACTTCAACGAGGCGCTCGGCAACAAGCAGATGCGCGCCATGAATCATCCGATGCTCGTGGATGCCGTCTATGGGCGCGGGATTGCCCGGCTGCGGCTCGGCGATGCGAGCGGGAAGCAGGATATCGAGGATGCGCTTGCGGTACGCGAGAGCATTGCGCTCGATTTTGCCGACGCGGGCCTCGCTCCCTGAGCGGAGCGGCTATTCCTCGTTGAACCGCGCTTCGACCAGTTCGACCAGCGCCAGCACCGCGCCCTCCGCGCCATCGCCCTCGGCGCTGATCGCGATCGTGTCGCCCTTGGCGGCGCCGAGCATCATCAGATCGAGGATCGACGTGCCCGAGGCGGTGTTGCCGTCCTTCTCGACGGTGAGCTCGACGGGCTGGGCGGTGGCCAGCGTCACGAAGGCCATGGAAGCACGCGCGTGCAGGCCGCGCTTGTTCAGAATCGTGACGGTTCGAATCGTGCGGCTCAAGCGGCAGCCTCTCCCAGGACTTCGGATGCGACGGTGATGTACTTGCGGCCCGCATCGCGTGCGGCAGCCACCGCCTCGGTGACCTTCATCGTCTTGCGCGCGCTGCCCAGGCGGATCAGCATCGGCAGGTTGATCCCGGCGATCACCTCGACACGGCCGGTCTCCATCAGCGAGATGGCGAGGTTCGAAGGCGTGCCGCCGAACAGATCGCTCAGCACGATCACCCCGCGGCCAGAATCAACCCCCTTGATCGCCGCGGCGATGTCCGCGCGGCGACCTTCCATATCATCTTCGGGGCCGATGCAGATCGAGGCGATCTGCTCCTGTTTGCCCACCACATGCTCCATCGCGACTACGAACTCCTCTGCGAGTCGTCCGTGCGTCACGAGCACCAAACCGATCATTTCAAACTCCGCCCCCTGCCACGGTCACCGGGTCCCCCTCCAGCGAATCCTGCGGCGCGGTCTTGGTATCACGATGCGTCACCGTGGGCGAAAAACCCGCGTCGTGCAACCGCGCGGCCATCCGTTCGGCGACATGCACCGAACGGTGACGGCCGCCCGTGCATCCGAACGCTATCGTAACATACGCCTTGCCCTCGGCTTGGTAGCGCGGGAGCAGCAAAAGCAGCAGCGACTCGATCTGTTCCATCGCGGCGGGATAGGCGGGATCGGCGGCGATATAGGCGGAGACGTCCGCATCCTTGCCGGTGCCGGGGCGCAGCTCGGGCACCCAGTGCGGGTTGCGCAGGAAACGCATGTCGAACACCAGATCTGCGTCGCGCGGCAGGCCGCGGGCAAAGCCGAACGACACCACCGAGATCACCGTTTCGCCCAGGCCTTCGCCAGAAAAGGTCGTACGGATCTGCTGGGCGAGTTCGTTCGCGCTGAGACTGGTCGTGTCGATCAACCGGTTCGCCCAGCGCCGCAGCGGAGTGAGCAGCTCGCGCTCATGTGCGATCCCGTCCTGCGCCGGGCGGTCCGGCGCCATCGGGTGGCGGCGGCGCGTCTCGGAATAGCGCCGCTCGAGCTCGGCGCCCGAGCATTCGAGGAACAGCGTGCCGACGTCATGGCCGTGATCCTCGCGCAGCTTCTTGATGCGGCGGACGATGCTGTCGGGATCGAAGCCACGCGTCTGCGTGCCGATGCCGATTGCCAGCGGGCGGTCGTCATCCACCTCGGCGGGGGCGGTATCGAGCAGCCGGTTGAGCAGCAGCAGCGGCAGGTTGTCGACGGTCTCCCAGCCCAGGTCCTCGAGCGTGCGCAGCACGGTCGACTTGCCGGCGCCCGACATGCCGGTGACGAGCAATATCTGCTTGGGTCGCGCCTTGCTCATGCGGACAGCGCCTTCAGCGCGAATTCCACCTTGATCGGCGCAGCCGGCTCGCTGGGGCCGAGCGCCAGCACCGGCACGGCGATGCCGGCGATGTTCCGGAAGCGCCGATCCTCGGGCAGGCGCGGGGCGGCGTCGAGCACCACCGCGATAAGCGCTACGTCCACTTCGGCAAGGCTGGTCATTTCCACCGGACCGATGCCGCGTACCTCCACGCGCCCGCCCGCACCTGCGGGGGCAGCGGCCCGCAGCGCGGCGCCGTGCCGCGTACAGGCGGTGCGCGCATCGGAAACCAGCGTCGCGCCGCGATCGAGCAGGCGCAGCAGCAGGTCGGTGCGCTGGGCATCGTCGCGCGCTTCGATGAGCACGCCGCGCCCGTCGATCGCGACGCAGGCGCCCTGGATCGTCTCCGAAGACAATTCAGCCATCAAATACGTCCCGCCAGTGGCAGACAGACGACGAATCGTGCGCCGCTCAATCGATCCTCCCGCGCTTCGACTGAAATGCTTCCCTGATGGCCCTCTACGATCGTCCGGGCGATGGCAAGTCCAAGCCCGGAATGCTGGCCGAAAGCCTCTTCGTGCGGACGCACCGAATGGAAGCGGCGGAAGATGTTCTCGCGCGCTTCCTCGGGCACGCCGGGCCCTTCATCCTCCACGCGGATGGTCAGGAATTCCTCGTCGCTCGATGCCGAGATCGCGATCAGTCCCTTGGCGGGCGAGAAGGAGATCGCATTTTCGATCAGATTCTCGAACACCCGTTCCAGGCGCGCACCTTCGCCGAGCACGGTGAGCTCGACACCCCGCCCGCGATCGAAGGCGATGCGGATGCCGCCGGGCAGGCCGCGCGCCTCGCGCTGGTCGAGCAGCGCCTGGATCATCGCGCCGATATCCACCGGCTCGAAGGTGGCGCGGCTCAACTGCGCGTCGAGCCGCGAAGCCTCGGAGATATCGGTGATCAGCCGATCGAGCCGCAGCACATCGTCGCGCACGATCTCGAGCAGCTGGTCGCGGTGCTCCTTCTTCTTCACCGAAGCCATGCCGTCCACTGCGGAGCGCAGCGAGGCGAGGGGATTCTTCAGCTCGTGAGTCACGTCCGCCGCGAACGCCTCGGTCGCGTCGATCCGCGCGCGCAGCGCCTGGGTCATGTCGGAAAGCGCGCGGGCGAGCAGGCCGATCTCGTCGCTGCGGTCGGGCAGGCGGGGCACCACCACTTCGCGGGCACGGCCCAGCCGCACCCGGATCGCGGCGCGGGCGAGCAGGCGCAGCGGCCGCACGATCGTCCGCGCCAGGAACAGCGAGAGCAGGATCGAGAATACCGAGACGAACAGCAGCACCATGCCAAGCCGGAATCGCTCGGCGCGCACGGTCTGGGTGATGTCACGGGCGTTCACCGTGGTCATCACCACGCCCAGCTCGGTGATCGGAGCGGCAGCGGTGATCACCGGTGTGCGATCGGGCGCGCGCCACACCGTCGCCGGGGTGCCGTGCGCGGAGAGGGCAGTGCGTACATCGGGCCAGTCGAGTCCCTGGTCGATGGCACGTTCGCGGTAGAGCGGCGCGCGGTCGGCACCGGCGACCGTGTCGATCACCGCGTCGAGGAAGCGTGCCGCCTCCAGACCCCAGGGATCCTTGTCCGGATCGCGCAGCAGCACGTTGCGCAGGCCCAGCGCCTTGCTGTCGGAGAGCAATGTACCCTTCTCGTCGAACAGGCGGATGCGCGTGCCGGTGTCGCGGGCCAGGCTGAGCACCAGCAGGTCGCGGCGCTTCTCATCCTTGGCGGAGGCGAGCGCCTGGGCGATCAGCCGCACTTCGCGGCCGGCTTGCTCCACGCGGCTGTCGACGATCCGGCTGCGATACGAGTCGAGGTACGAGAAGCCGCCGCCCAGCAACGCGAGCGCGAAGATGTTCACCGCGAGGATTCGCGGCGTCAGGCTGACGCGATTGGACCATTTGAGCGCGAGGTCGCGCTCGTCCCTATTCGTCCGAGAACCGGTAACCCGCGCCATAGAGCGTCTCGATAGCATCGAATTCCGGATCGACCTGCCGGAATTTGCGGCGGACGCGCTTGATGTGGCTGTCGATGGTTCGGTCATCGACATAGATGTCATCCTGATAGGCGGCATCCATCAGCTGGTTGCGGGTCTTCACGATGCCCGGCCGCTGCGCAAGCGTCTCCAGGATCAGGAACTCGGTGACGGTGAGCGTCACGTTGGTGCCGCTCCAGGTCACGCGGTGGCGCGCCGGGTCCATGACCAGGCGGCCGCGCTCCAGCGCTTCTGCCGGTGGCTGCTCGCCGCCCTCGGCCGTGGGCTGTGTCGCCTCGGTGCGGCGTAGGATCGCGCGGATGCGGGCGATCAGCAGCCGCTGGCTGAACGGCTTGGCGATATAATCGTCCGCGCCCATCGCCAGGCCCAGCGCTTCGTCCAGCTCGTCGTCCTTGCTGGTGAGGAAGATCACCGGGATCGAGCTTTTCTCGCGAAGCCGCCGCAGCAGCTCCAGCCCGTCCATCTTCGGCATCTTGATATCGAGCACCGCCAGGTCCGGCGGATTGTCGATCAGCGCCTTCAATGCGCTCTCGCCATCCGAGTAGACGCGGGTCAGGAAACCCTCGGTCTGGAGGGCGATGGAGACGGAAGTCAGGATGTTGCGGTCGTCGTCGACCAGCGCGATCGTTGCTGTCATGCGGATGCGGTGCTCAGATCCATTGATTCAGCGGCGTAAACGAAAGTTCTTTACGGCTCAATCGGCTGACAACGTTTACTCGGGTTGACCCTGCTTTCGGCGCAGGCTTATGCTCGCGCAATAATATTGCACCGTGCGAAAACAGCCCGGGCATACGGACACCCACCAGGGTGCATGGAGACGGAGGCCAATTTGACCGAGCGCACGCCGCGCCACGGTCTCGATGCCATGGGCATCGGGACCGGCGCCGAACTTTTCTGGAATCTCGAAACCGCCCAGCTCGTGGAGCACGCCGTGCGCCGCGGCGAGGGCAAGCTCGCCAAGGACGGCCCGCTGGTCGTCACCACCGGCAAGCACACCGGGCGCAGCGCCAAGGACAAGTTCATCGTCCGCGACGCCACCACCGAGGACAGCGTCTGGTGGGGCAATGTCAACAAGGGCATGACGTCGGGGCACTTTGCCGCGCTCAAGGCCGATTTCCTCACCGAACTGGCCGATCGCGACACCTTGTTCGTGCAGGACCTCTATGGCGGCTCGCAGCCCGAGCACCGCGTCAATGTCCGTGTGATCAACGCGCTGGCCTGGCACAATCTCTTCATCCGCACGCTGCTGGTCCGCCCCGGCGCGGAGGAGCTTGCCGGCTTCGAGCCCGAATACACGATCATCGACCTGCCGAGCTTCCGCGCCGATCCCGAGCGCCATGGCTGCCGCAGCGAGACAGTGATCGCGGTCAACTTCACCGAGAAGCTGATCCTGATCGGCGGCACCGCCTATGCCGGCGAGATGAAGAAGAGCGTCTTCGGGCTGCTCAACTATCTGCTGCCGAAGGATGGCATCATGCCGATGCACTGCTCGGCAAATATCGGTCCCAAGGGCGATACCGCGGTGTTCTTCGGTCTCAGCGGCACCGGCAAGACCACGCTCTCGGCCGATGCCAGCCGCACGTTGATCGGCGACGACGAGCATGGCTGGTCGGACACGGCGGTCTTCAATTTCGAGGGCGGCTGCTATGCCAAGATGATCAACCTCTCGGCCGAAGCCGAGCCGGAGATCTTCGCGACCACCAAGCGCTTCGGCACGGTGCTCGAGAACGTCGTGATGGACGAAGGCTCGCGCGAGCTCGACTTCGCCGACAACAGCCTCGCGGAGAACAGCCGCGGCGCCTATCCGATCGACTTCATCCCGAACACGTCCAAGCGCAATCTCGGTCCCGTCCCCCGCAACATCATCTTCCTGACGGCGGACGCGTTCGGCGTGATGCCGCCGATCGCCAAACTGAGCGCGGACCAGGCGATGTACCATTTCCTCTCGGGCTACACCGCCAAGGTGGCGGGCACCGAGATCGGCGTGACCGAGCCTGAGGCGACCTTCTCCACCTGCTTCGGCGCGGCCTTCATGCCGCGCCATCCGGCCGTGTACGGCAATCTGCTCAAGGAGCGGATCGCCGCGGGGCAGGTCGATTGCTGGCTTGTCAATACCGGCTGGAGTGGCGGCCGCGCCACCGATCCGGGCATCAAGCGCATGCCGATCAAAGTCACCCGCGCACTGCTCAACGCCGCGCTCGACGGCAGCCTAGCCCAGGCCGAGTTCCGCAAGGACCCCAATTTCGGCTTCATGGTCCCCATCGCGGTGAACGGCGTGGACAGCGCGATCCTCGATCCGCGCGCGACATGGTCGAACAAGGCGGATTACGACGCCACGGCCGGCCGGCTGGTCGACCAGTTCGTCGAGAACTTCGCCCAGTTCGCGGACCATGTGGATGCCGGCGTGCGCGAGGCAGCGCCAAAAGTAACCGCCTGACTGGCCCGGTCATCGATCGGGCGATAGGAGCCCGATCGATGACCGAATTTTCCATTCGCTTCTTCACCGCCGACGCCGAGATCGTCCATCTCGGCGAAGGCCTGCTGTCTTGTTCGCTCGCCAAGGAGGAATGGACCCACGAGGCCCATCTCGCGGGCTGCCTCTATCTGCTCGCCGAGCGGCCGGACGTCGATGTCGATGCCGAGATCGCCGGCCTGATCTCGCGCTTCAACGAAAGCGTGGGCGGCGTGAATGACGACAAGGGCGGCTATCACGACACGATCACGCGCGCCTATGTGGCGGGCGTCCGCCTGTTCCTGGCACAGACCGAGGAGACCGGCCTGGTTGCTCGGGTCAACGCATTGCTCCAGTCCCCTGCGGGCCAGCGCGATTGGCCGCTGCGTTTCTACAGCCGCGAACTGCTCTTCTCGGTTCCGGCGCGCCGCGGTTTCGTCGTACCGGACCTGGCGCCGCTGCCGATGGGGTAGGCGCCAACCTCGACGAGCGATATCGCCTGTGGAGAGTTGGACCCTGAAACAAGTTCAGGGTGACGGGGCGTAGAGGCGCAGGAGACGCTCGCCGGCAAGCACGAGCCCGGCGCCAGCCGCATAGGCGATGAAGTCCCACCACTCGAACCCGCTGCCGAGCACAGTGCGGACGATCACGTTCGAGCGCAGCCCCAGCAGGTCGAGAATATTGGCGGCCTGCCCGAACTCGATCAGCGCCGCGATCCCGAACGCCATCGCCGCCGCGCTCCAGACTCGAAGGGGCAGCACCGCGCGCAGCCCGCAATAGACCAGCACCACCGCCAATGTGTCGCCGAGATAAGGCCGCACGAAGCGATCGCGCACGAACAGCGCGATCAGCACCTCCACCGCGAACAGCAGCACGGCGGCGAGCGCATAGCCGGGCCGCCAGGTCATTCGGAGAAGATGCTGCCCGCCGCGACATCGTGGTGCTCCACGTGAAGCGGTCGCTCGATCAGATAGCGGTCGTCCTCGGGATAATAGCGGGCGATGCTGATGTCCGCGCCGGCGAAGCCATGGATGTCGTCCAGCGACTTCCACCAGCTCAGCGTCGTGACCTCGGTGGTGCCGTCCCCCAGGTCGCGGAACAGCATCTGGAAGCCGAGATTGCCCGGCGTGGCGGCATAGTCGGTGCCGCCCGTCGCGGCGATATAGTCGCGATAGGCGTCGCGCTCCGCCGTGCGGATCACCCCGCGCCAGCGCCGCAGGATCATGCGCTTCGCTCCGCGATATGCCGGTCGATCACATGCCCGAGCACGGTCATCGGCACATTGCCGCCCAGCACCACGGCATCATTGAACGCGCGGAAGTCGTAGCGCGCGCCCAAAGCCGCCTGCGCCTTCTCGCGCAGCCGCACGATCGCGCTCTGGCCGACCTTGTAGCCGCAGGCCTGGCCCGGCCAGGAGCAATAGCGGTCCACTTCGCCCGAGACTTCCTCCACCGAGGAGCCGTTGTTGGTGACGAACCAGTCGATCGCCTGCGGGCGCGTCCAGCGTTTCGCGTGCAGCCCGGTATCGACCACCAGCCGGCAGGCGCGGAAGCCCATCGACTGGAGATAGCCGAGCTTCTCTGCGGGATTCTCGGCATAGACGCCCAGCTCGTCGGCCAGCTGCTCGGCATAGAGCGCCCAGCCTTCCGAATAGGCGTTGAATGCCAGGATCGAGCGGATCATCGGCATCTTGTTGGCATATTCGCCCTGCCAGACATGCCCCGGAATGCCCTCGTGATAGGCGAGGTCGGGCAAGGAGAAGCGCGTGTGCAGCGCGGTGGTGCGCAGGTTGAGCCAGATCTTGCCCGGCACCGTGCCGTCGATCGATCCCGCCCCGCCATAGGCGCCCGGCGCGCCGGGCTCCTCCTCCAGCGGCAGGCGCTTCACCTCCAGATTGCCCTTCACCAGCGTCCGGAACGCCTGCGGCATGCGCCCGCGGATGTCGGCGACGCGGTCCTGCATGAACTTGATGATCTCGGCGCGGCCCGCATCGCTCTCGGGGAAGGCGAAGCGCGGGTCCTTCGCCAACGCCTCCATCCGCGCGCCGACCGAGCCCTGGCTGTAGCCTTCCTTCTTGAGGATCGCGTCCATCTCGGACTGAATCTTGGCCAGTTGGTCGAGCCCCATCTGGTGGACTTCGTCGGGCGACATCGTCGTGGTGGTGCCCGCGCTCAGCGCCCAGGCATAATAGGCCTCGCCGTCCTTGAACTTCCACACGCCGGCGTCGCTCGTCGCCTTGGCGCGATGCTTCTCCAGCTCGGCGATCTGGCGGTCGAGCGCCGGGGTCAGCTTGTCCTTGGCAAGCAGCCAGGCGCGTTCGCCGAAATCGCCGCCGATGCCCGCGGTACGATTGGCGACCGAGGTCACCACGCCCCAGCCGGCCGGGTTGCCGCTGCGCGCCAGCTTGATCTGCTTCAGGCACTTGTCGAGCAGGAAGTCTGGCGCGATCACGCCCTTTGACGCCGCGATCTTGAGCCGCGCGGTCTCGCCGTCCAGCTGCTCGGCATAGCTTTCCAGCCGATCGAGATAGGCCTCGCCGTCCGCCGCGTTGGCGATCTGGTGGTCGCTGTCGAGCATCCGCGGCGTATCGAGGAACGCCCCGACATTCTGCACCACCACATAGGGCGAGTTGCGCCAGCTGCCCGTCGCGACATCGCCATAGCCGAAGGCAAAGCCCTGCAGTGCATTGGAGAAGCTCGCCTGGATCACGTCGATATGGGTACGCATCGCCGGGCTCAGCGCGCCCAGATCGAGCTTGGCGATGTCCGCCAGCGCCTTTCTCAGGTTCGCCGAGATCTTCGCCTGGCCCGTCACCGATCGGTCCATCAGCTGATGCTTCAGGTCGGCCCGCTTGCCCTTGTCGACACCCAGGGTGGTCGCCGTCTCGGGATAGTCGCGCAGCATCTGCTCGGCGACCCGGTCGATCAGCGCCTGGGCGGGCGCGTCATTGTCGGCGAGCAGCGCACGGGCGGTGGCGGGCGTGCCGGCAAGCGCGAGCGTCGAGCCCGCGCCGAGCAGCAACTGACGGCGAGTGGTGTACAATTTCAAACTCCAATTCGCGAACATAAAAAACTAGGCGGGCTCGACGTCGAGCGAGCCGCCATGCGCGCCGGTGATGCGGACTTGCGCACCGGCCGGCGCATCCGCTCCGCTCGCGATCCACTCGCCATCGCCCACCTTCACCCGGCCCTGGCCCGATGCGATCGGCTCGACCACCGTCACCACCTGGCCGATCAGACGGGCGACCCGGTCGTTGAGCAAGGGATCGGCGCTCGGCACCGGGTTCCTGCGATACCAGCGCCGCCCGACGGCCACTGCCGCCGCCGAAGCCGCGGCGAACAGGAACACCTGGAACACCATGTCGAAGTTCGGCACGAGCAGCGTCACGACGCCCGCCACCGCCGCGCCGGCGGCGACGAAGACCAGGAAGATGCCCGGCGCCAGCAGCTCGGCGATTGCCAGCAGCGCCGCCAGGATCAGCCAGGCAAGCCCCGGCACGGCGAGGAATTCCTGCAGGTTCATGTCAGCCCTCCTTCGGCTCGAACGGACGCGGCCGCGGCGGGGCAGGGGGCGCCGGCGGGCGCGGGCTTCCGCCATTGCCATTGCCCAGCGCTTCCTTGGCGAGCTCGCCGATGCCGCCCAGCGTGCCGATCAGCTGCGTCGCCTCGACCGGGAACAGGATCGTCTTCGCATTGGGCGAGGTGGCGAACTTGCCCACCGCCTCGACATATTTCTGCGCGATGAAATAGTTGAGCGACTGGGCGCTGCCTGACTCGATAGCGTCGGACACGAGCTGCGTCGCCTTGGCCTCCGCCTCCGCCGAGCGCTCGCGCGCCTCGGCGTCGCGGAAGGCGGCTTCGCGCCGGCCCTCGGCCTCGAGGATCTTGGACTGCTTCTCGCCCTCGGCGCGCAGGATCGCACCGGCGCGGCTGCCTTCGGCCTCGAGGATGTTGGCGCGCTTCTCGCGCTCGGCCTTCATCTGCCGGCCCATCGCATTGACGATGTCGGCGGGCGGGCGGATGTCCTTGATCTCGACGCGCGTGATCTTCACGCCCCAGGGCGTCGTCGCGTGATCGACCACGGAGAGCAGGCGCGCATTGATCTCGTCGCGCTTGGACAGCGTCTCGTCGAGGTCCATCGAACCCATCACGGTACGCAAATTGGTCGTCGTCAGCTGGAGAAGTGCCACATAGAGGTCACTGACCTCATAGGCCGCCTTGGCCGCGTCCAGGACCTGGAAGAACACCACGCCATCGGTGGAGATCATCGCATTGTCCTTGGTGATGATCTCCTGGCCGGGGATGTCGATCACCTGCTCCATCATGTTCACTCGCCGACCGACCCGGTAGAAGAAGGCGGGGAAGAAGTTGAAGCCCGGCGTCGCCACGCTGGTGAAGCGGCCGAAATGCTCGATCGTGTACTGGTAGCCCTGGCGGACGATGGTCACGCTGGAGAAGAGGTAGAGCACGACCACCGCGGCCACTGTGCCCAGGAAAACATTGAGTACGAGCATCCGACTCCCCCTAAAAGACTCTGGCCCTTCACGATTTGCTTCTTGCTAGCATAGAGAGGGGGCATGACCACAGCCCGTCTCGCACCCCGCACCGCGCTATTCCTGCCGGCCTCGAACCCGCGCGCGATCGAAAAGGCGCGGGGGCTCGCCGCGGACCTGGTGATCCTCGACCTGGAAGATGCCGTGAAGGACGCGGACAAGGCCACCGCCCGCATCGCCGCCGTGGCGGCGGTGGCGGAGGGCTTCGGCCCGCGCCTGGCCGCGATCCGGCTCAACGGGATCGAGTCGGGCGAGCATCTTGAGGATGTGGCCGCTATCGCCGCTTCGCTGGCCGACTTCGCTGTGCTGCCCAAGGCGGAGTCCGCCGCCGACGTCGCGCAGGTGGCCGAAGCGCTCGGCAAGCCGCTGCTCGCGATGATCGAGACTCCGCTCGGCGTGCTCGCCGCTGCCGATATCGCTGCGGTCCCAGGCGTCTCCGGCCTCATCGCCGGCACCAACGACCTCGCCGCCTCGCTCCGTCTGCCGCCGTCCAGCGGGCGCGCCCAGATGAGCGTCGCACTCCAGACCATCGTCCTCGCTGCTCGGGCGAGTGAAGTCTGGGCACTCGACGGCGTGTTCAACAAGCTCGACGATCCGGAGGGCTTGGCCGCCGAATGCCGCGAGGGCAGGGCGCTCGGCTTCGACGGCAAGTCGCTGATCCATCCGGGCCAGATCGAGATCGCCGCGCGCGCATTCGGCCCGAGCGAAGCCGAAATCGCCGAAGCCCACGCGCTGGTCGCGGCAGCGACTGGGGGTGCCGAGCGCTACCAGGGCCGGATGATCGAGGCGATGCATGTCGATCAGGCCCGCGCGCTGCTCGACCGCGCCTAAGATCAAACCACTACGGCACATTACCTAGGTCCGGAAAACCGCGTAGCCGGGTTTTCACCTAATATGGGAATATGCGCGGACTACCCATCCTGCATCGTGAGCTGCTCGCAGCACTCGATGAGATCGAACGCGTCATCGCGTTGCCCGATCTCGACATGCTTCGGCTGTCGCGGGTGCGGCTGCGCATCTCCAAGCTGACCGGCGAGCGGCGCCACAAGGTCGACATGCTCTGCCAGGCGCGCCACGCCACCGGCGCCGTCGCCGATCAGCTTGCGGCGCTGCGCCAGCGCAATATCGAGGCGCGCATCGACTATACGGTGCACATCGGCGCCTGGAACCCGCAGCGGATCGCCGAGGACTGGCCGGGCTATTGCCGTGCCTCGGGTGGCGCTGGCCCGCCGCATCCGCGAACAGATCGCGATCGAGCAGGCGCTGCTTTGTACGGGCCCCATGGACACCGACCCCCTAGCGCTTTCGGACCCTCGCGGTTACATGGGCCGCCAACTTCCGAATCAGGACATTGGCGCATCCCATGGACATCCCCCTCGGCCTCACCTTCGATGACGTTCTCCTCTATCCGGGAGAATCCGAAGTCCTGCCGAGCATGGCGGACACCCGCACGCGGGTAACCCGCGGCCTTTCGCTCAACATCCCGATCCTCTCCTCGGCGATGGACACCGTCACCGAAGCGGACATGGCGATCGTCATGGCCCAGCTCGGCGGCATCGGCGTCCTCCACCGCAATCTCGACATCGAGGAGCAGGTCGAGGCGGTCCGGCTGGTCAAGCGCTTCGAAAGCGGCATGGTCGTCAACCCGATCACCATGGCGCCCACCGGCACCCTGGCCGAAGCCCGTGCGCTGATGGCCCGCCACAAGATCAGCGGCGTCCCCGTGGTCGAGGCGAACGGCAAGCTAGCCGGCATCCTCACCAACCGCGACGTCCGCTTCGCCGAGCGTCCCGACCAGCTCGTCTCCGAGCTGATGACGCATGAGAACCTTGTCACCGTCCGCGCCGGCGTCAGCTCGGAAGAGGCGCGCCGCCTGCTCCACCAGCGCCGCATCGAGAAGCTGCTCGTGGTGGACGACGCCTATCGCTGCGTCGGCCTGATCACGGTGAAGGATATCGAGAAGGCAGTGAACTATCCGAACGCGACCAAGGACGCGACCGGCCGCCTCTGTGTCGCCGCCGCCACCACGGTCGGCGACAAGGGCTTCGCGCGTACCGAGGCGCTGGTCGATGCCGAAGTCGACCTGATCGTGATCGACACCGCGCACGGCCATAATGTCGAAGTCAGCCGCGCCGTCGAGCGGGTGAAGAAGCTCTCCAACCGCGTTCAGGTGATTGCCGGCAACATCGCTACCGCCGAAGCCGCCAAGGCGCTGATCGGCGCGGGCGCGGACGGCATCAAGGTCGGCATCGGCCCGGGCTCGATCTGCACCACCCGCGTCGTCGCCGGCGTCGGCGTGCCGCAGCTTACCGCCGTGATGGAAGCCGCCAACGAAGCCGCCAAGCATGACGTACCGGTGGTCGCCGATGGCGGCATCCGCACCTCGGGCGACGTCGCCAAGGCGATCGCCGCCGGTGCCTCCACTGCGATGATCGGCTCGCTGCTCGCCGGCACCGAGGAAGCGCCGGGCGAGACCTTCCTCTACCAGGGCCGCGCCTACAAGTCGTATCGCGGCATGGGCTCGGTCGGCGCCATGGCACGCGGCTCGGCCGATCGCTATTTCCAGCAGGACGTGAAGGACCAGCTGAAGCTGGTGCCGGAAGGCATCGAGGGCCAGGTCGCCTTCAAGGGGCCGGCAAAGGACGTGATCCACCAGCTGGTCGGTGGTGTGAAGGCATCGATGGGCTATGTCGGCGCCGCGACGATCGAAGAGTTCCAGAAGAAGGCTCGCTTCGTCCGCATCACCAACGCCGGCCTGCGCGAGAGCCATGTCCACGACGTGACGATCACCCGCGAGGCGCCGAACTACCCGACTCGCTGAGGCGGCGCCGACGCGCGATAAGGGTGCGGGAGATAGCGGAGGGGGAATGTCGGCTTGGCGTTTCGGAGCCATCGTCATCCTGCTGACTGCGGCTACCCCGCAATCGAGCGATCACGACTGGTCGCGGAACACCGGATATGGCGCCGATTTCGCGGTGTCGCAGGCGATCTGCCGGAGCGTGCTCCATGCGGAGATCCCGGCGGCCGACCTCCCCACGCCGGCCGAGCGCCGCGCGCTCGAAGGCTGCAGCAGCGAAGCGCTCTATTACGGCATCGGCATGCCTGCCGACCCGGTGAAAGCACGCAAATGCGCCGTCACCGAGCGCGGCCGGCACGACCAGCCGTTCGCCTTCTTCAGTGGCGCGGCGATGCTGATGACGGTCTATGCCAATGGCAGCGGTGCCACGCGCAACTATGACGTTGCGATCCATATGGCCTGCCAGGTCGAGGACGCCGCCTTCGCGATCGACAGCCGCGTCAAGCGCCTGGATGCGTATCGCCGCGCGGGCTGGAAGGGTCACGATTTCGGGGGCTGTGCCGACAATAGCAGCGGCATCGGCGGCGGCGTCTGCGCCGATCATTTCGCGCGCCTCGATGGCCAGCGCCGCGACCGCCGCATCGCTCGCCTCGGACAGCGCTGGACGGGCCCACAGCGCGCGCTGTTCGCCAGCGCCTATAAGCGCTTCGTCACCTATGCCGGGACGGCGCACGAGATGGATTGCTTCCGGGGCACTGCGATGGCGCAATGCCAGATCGACGGCCAGAACAGCGATGCCGAGCGCTTCCTTAAGCATATCGAGGCGCTCGCTGAAGGACGCACGCCAGTCCGTGAGGCGCGAGGCGAGGGTGAGGGCACTTCGCCGGCGACGATCGGCGATGCTGCCTGGCGGGAAACCCTGCGCGACGTGGACCCCGGTCACCGCGACGATTACGAGCGGAACCGCAATCAGGCGATTGCCGAGCGCACCGCGTTCGAACGCGACTTGGTCGCCTTCGCGCGTGCGGTCTTCCCGAAGCGCACTCCGCACGAGATCCGCCAGCTCTTCTCGGATCTCTGAGCGCCGGCAGCGGAGCATGGCAGGCCGCCATGCTCCGCCCCGGGCCGCCTCAGCTCTTGATGAACGCCAGCAAGTCGCGGTTGATGATCTCGGCATGCGTGGTCGGCATCCCGTGCGGCAGGCCCGGGTACGAGATCAGCTTGCCGTGCTTGAGCAGCTTGACCGAGCGCGCGCCGGTGGTGGGGAAGGGGCAGATCTGGTCGTCCTCGCCGTGCATCACCAGCACCGGTACGTCGATCGCTGCCAGGTCGTCGTAGAACTCGGTCTCCGACAGCACCCGCACGCATTCCCAATGCGCGATCGCCGCGCCCATCATGCCCTGGCGCCACCAATTGTCACGGATCCCCTGCGAGACGTTCGCGCCCTCGCGGTTGAAGCCGTAGAAGGGGATGGTGATGTCCTGGTAGAATTGGGCGCGGTGGAAGGCCGTGCCGTCGCGGATGCCGTCGACCACGGCCTTGGGCACGCCGTCGGGGTTGCGTGCGGACTGCATGAAGGTCGGCGGGATCGCGCTGATCAGCACCGCCTTGGCCACGCGGCCCTTGCCGTACTTGGCGACATAGCGCGTCACTTCGCCGCCGCCGGTCGAATGGCCGATATGGACCGCGTCCTTCAGGTCGAGCTTGGCGACCACCGCCGCGGCGTCGGCGGCATAGGTGTCCATGTCATGGCCCTTGTCGGTCTGGGTCGAGCGGCCATGCCCGCGGCGGTCATGCGCGATCACGCGGTAGCCCTGGGCCAGGAAGAACGTCATCTGGCTGTCCCAATCGTCGGCGCTTAGCGGCCAGCCATGATGGAAGAACAGCGGCTTTCCGCTGCCCCAGTCCTTGTAGAAGATCTCGGTGCCGTCCTGCGTGGTCACGGTAGCCATGGTCCATCCTTTCCGAGAAAGGCGAAACCGTCTTCCCTGCACCTGCATGGGGCCATCTCGCCGATCCCCGCAGGTCTACGCCTGCTGGACCTTGGGCCCGCACCCCAAGCCAGTCCACCGGCCTAGCCATTATGGGGTGACCCGGCTGACGCTTTGGAGGCCCGGTCCGCTTGCGCAGTGCAGCATGGCTGGTCTATCCCCACCCCGTGGAGCGGCCCAGCCGCTTCGCATTGATCGCGCCGGTGCCCGAAAGGGCTTCAAAGGGAATGCGGTGCGGGCGGAGCGATCCGTCCAACTCCGCGGCTGTCCCTGCAACTGTAAGCGGTGAGTATGCTGCGCTTCGCTCCCCATCCGAGGGAGCGGCCACTGGAGTTCACTCCGGGAAGGCCGTGCAGCCTGCATCGACCCGCGAGCCAGGAGACCTGCCGGCGTCTGGTCGCTCTTGTCCTGGTCCAGGGAATGGCCCGGGCACGGTCCTTCCGTCTGAGCGACGAACCCTAGCGGCGAGGGGCCGCAACGGTGCGCCGGACGGGGGACAAGCGCCCTCCCATTCGCGTGCGCCGCCGTTCGCTGATGCGCGCGGCAGGCCCCGTCGCCTTCGTTGCTCGGCGCCGAAGGAATGAAGACGCATGTTGCGCATGGAACGCAGCCTCGCATGGGCGGCTGCACTTGCCGCCGCCACGGTAGCGGGCAGCCTGGTTGCCGCCTGCCTGATGCCCTTTGTCGCGCTCGCCGCGATGGCGGCATCCACGCTTCCCCGTCGCGAGGGGCTGGCGACCGTGTTCGTCGCCTGGGCCGCGAACCAGGCGATCGGCTTCACGCTGCTCGATTATCCCCTCGATGCCTCGACCCTGGGCTGGGGCGCCGCGATCGGCCTGGCCGCGCTGGCTGCCTTCGCCGTGATCCGCGTGGCGACCGGCCGCACCGGCGCGTTGCTGCCGCTGCTCGGCGCGGCGGTGCTCGGCTTCGTCGCTTATGAGCTGACCCTCTATCTCTACGGCCTGGCAGGCGGCGGCACCGGCGCCTTCACCCAGGCGATCGTCCTGCTGCTCGCCAGGAACGAGGCGCTGTGGTTCGCCGGCCTGCTCGTGATCCGCGAAGCCGTCCTCCGCTTCGCCCCCGGCTGGGCGCCCGCGCCGCGCGCCGCCGCATGAGCGTGTCTCCCCGGATCGTCTCCCTCCTCCCGAGCGCGACCGAAGTCGCAGTATCCCTGGGCCTCGGCCCGGCGCTGGTCGGCCGCTCGCACGAATGCGACTTCCCGCCCTTCGTCCGCGATCTGCCGGTCTGCACTGCCACCAAGCTCGAAAAGGGCCTGACCTCGATCGAGATCGACCGGCGCGTGCAGGAGATCGTCCGCCAGGGCCTGTCGGTCTACGAAGTCCATGCCGAGCTTCTGCGCAGCCTCAAGCCCGACCTGATCCTCACCCAGACGCAGTGCGCGGTCTGCGCCGTCACGCCGGCGGACCTCGAGGAATCGCTCTGCGCCTGGCAGGGCATGGCGCCGACCCTGCTCTCGCTCGCCCCCGACAATCTGAGCGACGTATGGGGCGACATCCGCGCCGTCGGTGCCGCGACCGACCGCGAATTCGCCGCGGAGAAGGTGCTGCTCGGACTCGATCGCCGGATGGAAGCCATCCGCACCCGCTCGGCCCGGCGCGGCGCCACTCCACGCGTCGCCGCGATCGAGTGGTTCGACCCGCTGATGGCTGCGGGCAACTGGGTCCCCGAGCTCATCCAGATCGCCGGCGGCGCGCCGCTCTACGTCACTCCTGGCCAGCACTCCCCCTGGCTCGACTGGGACGTGTTCGTGGAAAGCGACCCCGACGTGATCGTGCTGATGCCCTGCGGCTACCAGATCCCGCAGAGCCGCGCCGACATCGACGCCGTCGTCGGCGATCCGCGCTGGGCCGGCATCGGCGCGGTCCGCCGCGGACAGGTCTATGTTGCCGACGGCCATCATTTCTTCAACCGGCCGGGCCCGCGCCTGGTCGAATCCGCGGAGATACTTGCCGAGATATTCGATGCCTGGGCGGGCACGCCGGCGCTGGGCGGGATGGGCTGGGAGCGCTTCTAGCCGCCGGCAATGGCCCTGACTGGCACGATCGCCCCCGGCCGATGTGATTGCGCCGCTTCGGTAAATCGCTACCACGGCGGACAGTGTCCAGTTCTGATCGCCTCGGCCCGTTGCCGGCCCATGCCCTTCGTCGACCGCTTCCCAGCGCAGCGCCCGAGACGTCTGCCCATCCGTCGGCGCACGGCGCGGCCGCATCCGACGGCTTCGCCCCCGTGCATTTATGGAGCGCGCTCGCCTTGAGCCTGGCGGTGTGCGTCGCGCTGCTGTGGAAGGCCGGGCTCCATGTCGACCTGCTGCGCCCCGCCAACGCCCCCTATTTCGTCGCGCTCGCGCTGCTGTTCGCACTCAAGCCGCTGCTGGCGCGCACCCGGTTCCGCTGGGCCAGGCCGGGCGCCGAGTTCGCCCAATATGTCGGCTTCTTCATGGCGATCTCGCTGACCGGCGCAGTCAGCACCTATCCGCTGGCGGCACTGTCGCATGGCTGGGCGGATTCCTGGCTCCAGCAGATCGACGAGGCGCTGCACTTCGACTGGCTCGCCTGGTACGAAGCCGCCGCCAACCACCGCAGCCTGCAACTGCTCGGCATTGCGGCCTATCAGAGCATCTATGTGATCCCGGCGGCGCTGCTCGGCGCCTTCGCCCTGCGCGGCCAGCGCCGCGAGGCGCACCGCTTCATCGCCGCCTTCTGGCTCGCCGCCATCTTCACGCTGACGGCCTATATCTTCATGCCCGCCGTCGGCCCGCTGAGCTATCTGTGGAAGGGGCCGATCCCCTATATGCCGAGCAGCGCGATCTGGCAGGAAACCCTCATCCCGGTGCTGCGCACCCACCAGTTCACCCAGGTCAACCTCAACGAGTTGCGCGGCCTGGTATCGGCGCCGAGCTTCCACACCGCCTCGGGCGTGCTCTACATCGCGACCGCCTGGCGCAGCGGAAACCTGCGCTGGCCGATGATCGCCCTGAGCATCGCGATGCTGCTGTCGGTGCCCGTCGAGGGCACGCACTATCTGTCGGACATGCTGATCGGGGCGGTGATGGCGGGGATGGGGCTGGTTGGCGCTGCGTGGCTGGTGGGGCGGTTTGCGCATCACGCGCCCGCGCGTGACATCGCCTGGCAATAGGCGATCGCCTTAGTCTCGGGCCCGGCGCTCCGCATATTCCGCGCGCGCAATGTCCATTCTGGCAGAATTGGCGAGCACCCATTCGGCCAAGGTCTGCACGGGCTGCAGGAATTCGCGGCCGAGGTCGGTAAGCGCATATTCGACTTGCGGTGGCGTAACCGGCGTGACGGTGCGCGAGACGAAGCCGTTTTCCTCGAGTTCGCGCAGTGTCGATGCCAGCACTTTCTGGCTGATTTCGCCCACTTCGCGGCGCAGGGCATTGAAGCGCAGCGGGCCTCGGCCCAACACGCGCACCACCAGCATCGTCCATTTGTCGCTGATCCGCGCCAGTAGCCGGCTGATATGTTCGCAGCGGGCGGTATCCGTATGGTTATCTGGTGTCGACAAGGTGCCTCCTTGTTGGGTGGTGACACCTC
The DNA here is from genome assembly GCF_058807215.1 of Sphingomonas sp. GW821-FHT12D09. NCBI lineage: Bacteria > Pseudomonadati > Pseudomonadota > Alphaproteobacteria > Sphingomonadales > Sphingomonadaceae > Sphingomonas > Sphingomonas sp. GW821-FHT12D09. The sequence goes on from NZ_JBXAQL010000001.1 coordinate 215,792, forward strand.
CTAGTAATCAGGTTTCCTCAAGAAACCAACATACATGAGGTTACCATGACCGCTAAGCCCCGCATCGCCATCATCGTGGGCTCGACCCGGCCCACGCGCTACGCCGACGCGCCGACGCAATGGATGCTGAAGCAGGCGCAGGCACGCGACGACCTGGACGTGGAAGTGGTCGATCTGCGTGATCACCCGCTGCCGTTCTTCGACGAGATGGCTTCCAATCTCTGGATGCCGAGCCAGAGTCCGGAGGCGATCCGCTGGCAGGAGACGATCGGCCGGTTCGACGGCTATATCTTCGTCGTAGCCGAATATAATCACTCGATCACCGGCGCACTCAAGAATGCGCTTGACCAGGCCTATAAGGAATGGGGCCGCAAGCCTTTCACCGCCATAGGCTATGGCGGCACTGGCGCGGTGCGTGCCGTCGAGCATCTGCGCATGATCGCCATCGAACTGCAGATGGTTTCCACGCACGCCGCAGTGCATATCGGCGGCGGCGATTTCATGGCGGTGCACCCCGCGTTCGGCAACAAGCCGATCGAGGAGATCGAGGCCAGCCTGCTTCCTTCGGCAAAGACCGCGCTCGACGAACTGGTCTGGTGGGCCGGGGCGACTATGGCTGCAAAGGCAGCCGGGGCCTGACGCGCCTGCGGGCGAGCTGGTGGCGACACCAGCTCGTCTGCCATCAGCTAGTCCCCGTAGCCAATCCGCACCTTCGCCGCCGCCTCGGCCGCAATCCGCCGCGCTTCATCGGTATCGCCCGCCAAGGCCAGCGCCACGCCCATCCGCCGATAGGGCCGCGAATTGGGCTTGCCGAAGATCCGCACGTCCACCTCGCCCCCCGGCGTCGCCAGCGCCTCTGCCATCCCTTCGTAGGACAAAGTCTCCGAAGCCCGGTCCGCCAAAATCACTGCCGAAGCCGACGCCCCGCGCAGCGCCACCTTCGGGATCGGCAGCCCCATCACGGCGCGGGCATGCAAGTCGAACTCGCTCAGATTCTGCGAGATCAGCGTGACCATGCCGGTGTCATGGGGGCGGGGGGAGAGCTCGGAGAAGATCACGTCCTCGCCCTTCACGAAGAACTCCACCCCGAAGATGCCATAGCCGCCCAGATCGTCGACCACCTTGCGCGCCATGTCTTGCGCATCTGCAATGGCGGAGGCTGACATGGCGGCGGGCTGCCAGCTTTCCTGATAGTCGCCGCGTTCCTGGCGGTGGCCGATCGGCGGGCAGAAGATCACGCCGTCGCGGGTGCGGATCGTCAGCAGCGTGATCTCATAGTCGAAGGCGACGAACTCCTCGACGATCACGCGCTTGCGGTCGCCGCGCATGTTCGCCACCGCATAGTCCCAGGCCGCCTCCAGCGCGCCCGCGTCGCGCACCGTGCTCTGGCCCTTGCCCGACGAGGACATCACCGGCTTGATCACGCAAGGGAGCCCGGTGTGCTCGGCGCCGGCCAGCACTTCCTCCAGGCTCTCGGCGTAGCGATAGCGCGAGGTGCGCAGGCCCAGCTCGACTGCGGCGACTTCGCGGATGCCGTCGCGGTTCATCGTCATCTGGGTGGCGCGGGCGGAGGGCACGATGGTGAAGCCCTCGGCCTCCAGCTCGGCCAGCACTTCGGTGCGGATCGCCTCGACTTCGGGAACGACGTAATCGGGCCGGTGCTTCTCCACCGCGGCGCGCAGCAGCGCGCCGTCGAGCATCGAGAACACTTCATGCGCATCCGCCACCTGCATCGCCGGCGCGCCTGCATAGGCGTCGCACGCGATCACATAGGCGCCCAGCCGCTTGGCGGAGATCGCGAACTCGCGGCCGAGTTCGCCCGAGCCGAGAAGCAGGATCTTCGCCGTGAACGCCATGTGCTTGCCTTCGATGATGGAACGGCGCAGCACTGAAGCGCTACGCGGATTTTGTCCATTGTCCTGAGCCGTCATGCTGAACTTGTTTCAGCATCCAACGCGCCCCAAGCGACACCCTTCGTGGAGAGTTGGACTCTGAAACAAGTTCAGGGTGACGATGCACTCTAGGCACCGGCATGCAAGTTTCCGCTACCAATGTAGGAAATGTTCTGCTTTCGGTCTTGGGATGCCGAGCCTGACTTCCCCGACCCTTGCCGCCTTGCGCACCCGCGTAGCGCGTCAACGGAGTCAACATAATGCTCAACCGACCGGTTTAACATCATGAACCCCTCGGCCCGCCTCCAGGCCGCCATCGACCTGCTCGAGCGGATCACCACCGCTGCCCGCGACCAGGGTGGATCGGCCGATACGATCATCGCCCGCTGGTTCGCCGAGCGCCGCTATGCCGGCTCCAAGGACCGCCGCGCGATCCGCGAGCTGGTCTATGACGCGGTCCGCATGCTCGGCGAGCGGCCCGAGAGCGGCCGTGCGGCGATGCTGGCGCTGGTGGCGAAGCGCCCCGAACTCGCCGATCTGTTCGACGGCTCGCCTTATGGCCCCGCGCCGATCGCCCCCGGTGAGCCCGTCGCCGAAGCAGGCGTGCTGCCGGCCTGGCTGGCGGAGGCCTTCACCGCATCGGACCTCGATGCCGACGAGCAGGCCGCGCTACTCGAGCGCGCGCCGCTCGATATCCGCGTCAACACGCTCAAGGCCGATCCCGCGGCAATCCAGGCCCAGATCTCCGGCTCGGTGCCGCTGCCCTGCCTCGCCGCCGGCCTGCGCGTGCCCTCGGACACGCCGGTGGAGCAGCTGGTCGCCTACAAGGACGGCGCGCTCGAGGTGCAGGACGCCGGCAGCCAGTTCGTCAGCCTGGCGGCGGGCGTCGAGCGCGGTCAGCACGTCATCGATCTCTGCGCCGGCGGCGGCGGCAAGACCCTCGCCCTCGCCGCGGCGATGGCGAACCACGGCAGTATCCTGGCCTGCGATATCGACCGCCCCCGGCTCTCCCGCCTGATGCCGCGCGCCGAGCGGGCAGGGGTGAATATCGTCGAGACAAGGCTGCTCAACCCGAACCAGGAAGTGTCGATGCTGGCCGACCAGACCGGCCGCGCCGACGTCGTGCTGATCGACGCGCCCTGTTCGGGCACTGGCACCTGGCGCCGCAATCCAGAGGCGCGCTGGCGGCTCAATCCGCAGCGGCTCGATCGCTATGTCGCGACGCAGGCGGCGCTGCTCGATATTGCTGCCGACCTTGTCCGCCCGGGCGGCGCGCTCGTTCATGTCGTCTGCTCGCTGCTCGATGCCGAAGGGGCAGGGCAGGCAGCGGCTTTCCTCGACCGGCATCCAGGCTGGACCGCCGAGCCGCTGTCGCTCGGCGCCGGCGCGCCGCGTGGGTCCGGCCTTCGCTTCACCCCGCTAAGGGACTCGACCGACGGCTTTTTTGTCGCGAGGATGCGCCGGCCATGATAGCGCGGGGCAAGATTTCGGAGAATGTGATGCGTTTCACTGCGATTGGGGCGGCCGGTGCGTTGATGCTGCTCTCGGTTTCCACGTCGCTGATGGCACAGCGGGCAGACAATCAGATCGATCCCCGCTCGGTTGAGCTGGTCAAGCAGGGCCGCGCCGCGCTTGCGGGCGGCAATGTCCAGGGTGCCGGCGATCTGCTGGAAAGCGCGCTCGCCGTCGATCCGCGCAACCGCGACGCCTTCATCACCCTGGCCGAGATCGCCCGCAGCACAGGTCTGCCCGGCAAGGCGATCCGCCTCTACCGCGAAGCACTGAGCCTCGAACCCAACGACACCGCGGCGCTGCGCGGCCAGGGCGAGGCGATGGTCGCCAAGGGCGCGATGGAGCGGGCGAAGGAGAACCTCGCCAAGATCCAGAAGCTCTGCGCCAAGGGCTGCAGCGACGCGACCCAGCTCACTGCCGTGATCGCCAAGGGCCCGCCGGTGACGACGGCGCAGGCCGACCCGATGCCCAGCGCTACGCCTACACCGGCGGTCAAGCCGAACTGATCGGGCTTGCAATGTAGGATTTCGTCTGGCTGGGTCTTTACGCGGATCGGTGTTCCGCCGCTCTTTCTCAGGCTCAGCCAAGCGTCCGGGCGAGCGAAACGAATTCTTCCACGCGCACCGTCTCGGCACGACGGCTGGAATCGATGCCGAGGTTCTCCATAGCCGCAAGCGCGCCGGGCACGCCCTTCAGGCTCTGGCGCAGCATCTTGCGGCGCTGGCCGAAAGCAGCGGCGGTGAGGTTCTCCAGCGTCTTCAGCTTCACGCCCTGCGGGGCCTCTGCTGGCACGATATGGACGACCGCCGACATCACCTTGGGCGGCGGGGTGAAGGCCGAGCGATGGACGTTCATGGCGATCTTGGGCGTGGAGCGCCACTGGGCGAGGACCGCCAGCCGGCCATAATGTTCGGAACCGGCAGGCGCGACGATCCGCTCGGCGACTTCCTTCTGGAACATCAGGGTGAGGCTGGCCCACCATGGCTCCCACTCGGCCGACAGCCAGCCGACCAGCAGCGCGGTGCCGACATTATAGGGCAGGTTGGCGACGACGTGCGGCTTGCCCTCGAACAGCGAAGGCGCATCGACCTCCAGCGCATCGCCTTCGATGACACGGAGCTTGTCGGGAAAGAAGGTGCCGAGCTCCTCCAGCGCCGGGATGCAGCGCCGGTCGCGCTCCACCGCGGTCACGCTGGCACCACCTTCGAGCAGCGCGCGGGTCAGGCCGCCGGGGCCCGGGCCGACTTCGAACACTTCGGCGCCGTCCAGCTTGCCCGGCACCTTGGCGATGCGGGCGAGCAGCTGGTGGTCGAACAGGAAATTCTGCCCCAATGCCTTGCTGGCGCTGAGACCGTATTTGCTGATGACTTCCCGGAGAGGCGGAAGGCTGGTCACGCCGCGGCGTCTGCCCTGCGCTGTGCCGCGCTCGCCGCCATCTTGATCGCGGCGATCATCGCGCCGGGATTGGCCTCGTCCTTGCCGGCGATGCCGAAGGCGGTGCCGTGGTCGGGCGAGGTGCGGACGATGGGCAGGCCGAGGGTGATGTTCACGCCCTCGTCGAAATGGAGCGTCTTGATCGGGATCAGGGCCTGATCGTGGGTAGGGCACAGCGCTGCGTCATAGCCGGCGCGGGCGCGGGGGTGGAACATCGCATCGGCGGCGAAGGGCCCGATCGCGTCGATCCCTTCCTCGCGGAGGCTGGCGATGGCGGGCTGGAGTATGTCGATCTCCTCCCGCCCGATCTCGCCACTCTCGCCGGCATGTGGATTGAGGCCCGCAAAGGCGAGGCGCGGGCGCTCGATCCCGAAGTTGCGCAGCAAGCCGCGGGCAGTCACCCGCGCCTTGGCGAGCACCAGTTCGAGGGTGAGCAGCTCGGACACGCGGGCAAGCGGCTCGTGCACCGTGATCGGCACAACGCGCAACGTCGGGCCCGCGAGCATCATCACGGCGTTCTCGGGCGCGATGCCGCAACGTTCGGCGACGAACTCGGTCTGGCCGGGATACGTGAAGCCGATCTTGTAGAGCTGGACCTTGGAGACCGGTCCGGTGACCACGCCGCCGGCCGCGCCGGCATTGGCCAGGCCCACTGCCAGCTCGAGCGACTGAAGCGCCGCCTTGGCGCTTTCCTCATCGGGGCTGCCCGGCGTGACTTCGCAGGTATCTCCCACGGCGAGCACCGGCAGGGCGGAGCCGAAGACGGCTGCCGCCTGGTCGGGATTGGTGATGCGGGCGACGGGGCCGTTCCACACCTTCTCCACCGCGGCGGGGCAGCCAATGGCGAAGAAGGGCGCGAGCGCGTGCAACTCGCGCGCCTTCCAGGCCTTGGCGGTGATTTCTGGGCCGACTCCGGCCGAATCGCCCATCGATATGGCGAGCGGCCGGATCATTGCCTCAGCGATATTCGATCAGCGCGTCGCGCCGGATGTCACGGAGCATGCGCTGCGCACGCAGATTGACGCGCTGGTCCTCGATCTCGCTCTTGACCTGGTCCACCGAGGGCAGGCCCTGTACGGGCGGATCGTCGCGGCCGCAGACGACGAGCACACGCACGCCGTCTTCGACGGTGCCGAAGGGCTGGGTCACCTGACCTACCTGGAGCGGCAGGATGATGTTCTGGAGGGCCGGCGGCAGATCGCCGATCACGATACCGTCCTTCTCGACCACTTCGGCATTCTGCGCGGCGGCCACGTTGGCCGCATCGCCGCAGCCCTTGATCGCCTGGGTCGCGGCAGCGAACTGGCCGGCGCGCGCCGTGGCCTGCGCCTCGGTGGTACCCTTGGCGAAGGTAATGGTGATCTGGCGCAGCGACAACTTGGCACCGCGCGGATCGGCCATGCCGACCTTGCGCTTGTCCGCCAGGTACACGATCGAGAAGCCCGTCGAGAGCGGGATCGGGCCGGCGACCTGGCCGGGCGACATCTCTTCCACTGCCTTTGCCATCTCGTCGGGCAGGATGCCTGGGGCGATACGGACCCAGCCGAGGTCGCCGCCCTGGCCCTTGGTCGAGCTTTCCGAATAGGTCTTGGCGAGATAGTCGAACGGCGCGCCTTCCTTCATCTGCTGAAGGATGCGCTGCATGCCCGTATAGACTTCCTGCTTACGGTCGTCCGTGGCGTTCATGTAGATTTCGTAGACGTGATATTCTTCGCTGCCCTGCGCGGCCTTGAGGCGCGCGATCACTGCGTTCGCCTCTTCCTCGCTGACGTTGATGTCGACCTTGCGGCGCAGCACGCGGTTCCAGGCAATTTCGCCCTCGATCTGCTTGCGCATCGAGCGCTCCGAGGCGCCGGCCTGGCGCAGGAACGTGCGCAGCTGCTCGGGCGTCTTCTGCAGGCGCCGCGCGACGGAACCGAAGCTCTGGTCGATTTCCTTGGCGTCGACGGTGATCTCGTTGGCCTTGGCCTCCTGGATCTGTAGCGTCTCGTCGATCAGCTGGCGCAGGATCATGAAGCGGTACTGGTCACGCTCCTCCGGCTTCAACGTGAGCTTGTTGAGCGCGATGATCAGGTTCAGCCGCTGCTCCACGTCGGTGCCGGTCAGCACCGTGTCGTTCACGATCGCCGTGGGCTTGCGGACATTGGGATCGGCCTTGCCGAAGATCTTGAGATCAGGGGGAAGGTTGAGCTGCGCCGCAAGCGCCGCAGCGGCATCGTCCTGGGACTGCGGCTTCGGCTGCTCGGAAACCGTTTGCGCCATCGCGCCCGACGCGAGGCTGGAGATCGCGAGCGCAAGAACGGACAAGCGGCCTGCGCGGATCGCCTTGGTAACACCAATGTTCACGTGATTCCGTACCCTCAAATCTGCCGGAGAGTGGCGCTTAATGGCCAATTGTGCCTGAACTTAGGCTTACCGGCGGTTCCCCTCACCGCAAAGCCTAGCGCCCGAGGTTCTTGAACGCCAGCGTCAACAGATAGGAATTGCCCTTCGCCGCGTCGCCCGTGGTCGCATAGTCGCGCTTCCAGGTCAGGCCGAGGCGGAGGCAGTCATCCTCATAAGTGATGCCGAGGCGGTGGCGCACCGGCTCGAACCCGTCGGCGAGCGACAGCGGATCCTCGTTGCGATCGGTGAGATCGACCAGCGTCGAGCCCGAAACCGACCAGAAGCGGGCGATCTGGACGCGGGCGCCTACCCGGGCCTCTTCGCGATCCTGCAGGTCCTCCAGCGCCGGGCCGATATTGCGGTTGAGGCGCAGATAGCCGAGCGTGAAATAGGTCGAGCGCGAGCCGATTGTCGCATCGACTTCGTTGCGGCGGAAGGCGAGGCCGTCCTTGTCGAGCCGGTAGCGGTGCGAGAAGCTGATGAAGTCGCGGAAACGCACCACGGTGCGGCCGACGATGTCGGAGACCCGGTCGGTGAGGCCCGTCCCGTCCGGGAACAGGGTGGGGCGCGACGAAATGCGATAGCTCTGGCCGACATTCGCCTCGATGCTGAAGCCGGGCAGATAGAGCGCGTAGTCGAGGCCCCAGGTGAAGCGGGTGGAATCGTCGAACCGGTCATAGCCCGGAAAGCGGTTGAGCGCGAAGAGGTTCGAATCCTCGAGGTCCACCGCGCGAGCGTCCTCATTGGGCACTTCGAGGTTCGCGATCTTGGGCGAGGCGACCACCTGGAAGCGCGGGGTGATGCGCTGGGTGCCGCCGAACAACGAGCCGACCAGCGGCCATTTCACGTCCACCGCACCGGCGGCGATGCCGCGGGTGTGAAAGCCATCCTCACCGCGATAGCTGACAACCGTCGTGAGCAACGTATCCGATGCGTTGTAGAGATCACCGCGGGCATAGGCGGTGAGCGTGATCTCCTGGCCCCAGTTGGTCAGCCGGCGCAGATCCCAGCGGGCGCTGGCGAAAGCGCGCTGCGAATCCTGCCCGTCGGACCGGCCGATCGCCAGCGAGTTAAGCTGGAACTCGAGCCGCCCGCCGACGATGCCATCGTCCATCCGTCGGCGATAATCGATCTCGGGCAGGGCATAGGGCTGCAGACCTTGGCGCTCGCCCACCCGCAGCGTCTGCACGACCCAGGCGTTTATCGAGAAATAGCTATCCGGATCAATGCGTTCCACGCGCAAGTTGTTACGCAGCCTGTCGTCGCGCGAGATATCGTAGCGGCGCAGGAAGGTGCGATCGGTGGTCAGCCGGAACGAGGCGCTGGCGCTCCAGTTGGGATCGAGCTGGAAATTGCCGACCGCATCGAGATAGCCGCGGAAATCGTTCTTCGAGGTGGCCGGGGTAACCGGCACGCTGAGGTCGTCGGCACGGCGGCTATAGGTGCCGTAGCCGGCGACGCGGAAGGCGCCGAGCGAATTGAGCTCGCGATACTCGGCCTGCATCATCGGCAGCACGTTGGTGTAGATGCGCGGTGTGACGGTCAGGTCGCGATTGGGCGCGAAATTGTAATAATAGGGCAGCGCGAACTGGAAGCCATTGGTGCGGTTATAGCGCAGATCGGGCGACAGGAAGCCGCTGGCGCTGTCGCCGCCGATCGGATGCGAGAAGACCGGCAGCGGGATCGTCGCGAAGCCGAACACCGAGACGCGGGCGCCCGAATAGCGCAGGCGCTTCTTGCCGGGGTCATAGATCACCCGGTTCGCGGTGACCTTAAATGACGGCTCCTTCGGGCAACCGTCCGAATCGGTGACCGAGCAGGGCGTGTAGGCGGCGTTCTCGACCGTGAAGCTTCCATCCTCATGCCGCTCACCGCGCTGTGCGGCGATGCGCCCGCCGGCATCGAGCACGACCAGCATGTTCTCGACGACGCCGTCCTTCAGGCTGTCGGTCAGCTGGACCTTGTCGCCATAGGCGCTGTCGCCCTGCGGATTAACGATGACGACATTGCCCTCGGCCACGACCTGGCCGGTATTGCGGTTCCACACCACCTTGTCGGCGCGCAGCCGCTCGCTGCGGCGATAGAGGCGGACGTCGCCGGTGGCGGTGATCACCTGCTGCTGATCGTCATATTCGAGCAGATCGGAAGTGAACTGGATCTGGTCGTCGCCCTCGGGCAGCGCGGTGGGCGAAAGGGGTGGCGGCTCGATCGCGGGCGTCTGCAGGTCCGGGCCGGCCGTTGGAGTCGGCGCAGGGGCAGGTGCCGTCTGGAGCCCAGGCTGGGGCGACGTCTGTAGTGTCTCGGTCGCCTGCTGGGCGCGCGCCTCGGTCGCCAGGCACAGGCCAAGCGCGGCCGACAGCAGCAAGGCCTTGCGCGTCACTTCGATTCCCACCTTTGTCTCAACTCCCGTGCACGCGGCGTTTCCCGCCCTATCCCAGCGGTTGCGCCACCGCAACGTCACGTGCGTTGGCCCGAACGCACGGAAGCGCTAACAGGAGCCATGCAGGTCGATTTCTACCATCTGACGCAACTTCCCCTGGAACGCGCGCTACCCCGGATCGCCGAACGCGTGGTCGAGACCGGCGGACGGCTGCTGATCGTCGCTGGCGAGGCGAGCCAGCGGGCCAAGCTCGACCAGTTGCTATGGACTTATAGTGCGGAAAGCTTCCTGCCGCACGGCCAGGCGGGCGGGCCCGATGACGACCGCCAGCCGGTGCTGATCGCCGGTGACCCCGTGGCGGCCAATGGCGCCAGGAACATCGCGCTGGCCGATGGCATGTGGCGCGAGGAGGCGCTGGGCTTTGACCGGGCCTTCCACTTCTTCGACGAGGACCGCATCGCCGAGGCGCGAGTCGCCTGGAAGGCGCTGGCCGACCGTGAGGGCGTGGAGCGCAACTACTGGAAGCAGAACGAGCAGGGGCGCTGGGAGAAAGCTGCCTGAAGCGGACACTTGCGAATGCGGAAGTTCGCGACGTTCGGCCGCACCGACGCTTGCCAACGCTCGCTTTCGATACGCTTCGCTCTCCCTGAGAGTGTTGCATCAGCGGACGGTTTGGACGCGGAAGCTTGCGCAGGGCCGCCACGCAGTCCGCATGTTCATCGCACAATCTTCACGGTTCAAAGAGCCCGGAGGAGAACAATGGCAGAACATCGGCCTGTAGGAAAGCAGGCGGCGCTTGCATCGCGCGCATCTCCGGACTAGGGAGCCGCGACTTTCCAAACCCTCAAAAGCAGGAGCCGCACGGCCATGGCCGCGACCCGGACCTTTTCGATCATCAAGCCCGATGCCACCCGCCGCAACATCACCGGCGCCGTCACCAAGATGCTGGAGGAGGCCGGCCTGCGCGTCGTCGCTTCGAAGCGCATCCAGATGAGCCGCGAGCAGGCCGAGGGCTTCTACGGCGTCCACCGCGAGCGCCCCTTCTTCAACGACCTGGTCGAGTTCATGATCTCGGGCCCCGTCGTCGTGCAGGTGCTCGAGGGCGAGAACGCCGTGCAGGCGAACCGCGACATCATGGGCGCCACCAACCCGGCCAACGCCGATGCCGGCACGATCCGCAAGGAGCTGGCCGAGTCGATCGAGGCGAACACCGTGCACGGGTCGGATTCCGAAGAGAACGCAGCGATCGAGATCGCCTTCTTCTTCAAGCCGGAAGAGATCGTCGGCTAAACGCCACGATCTGCACCGATCTGGATGCAAAAGGCCGGGGCATTGCCCCGGCCTTTTTCGTGTGTGCGAATGTCGACGACCGGACAGGTCGGTTCAGAGAAAGCCATATTGGGCGTACCAGGTCGCCGTGAGCCCGTTTGCCTCGGCGATGTTGTACGCATCCAGGCGCGTGGGCTGGCGCCGATTGTTTATCGTCCAGCGGTCGATCAGCATGTTGAGGCGCTGCGCATCCGTCGGCGCGGGGAGCATCACGATCTGGCCTCCCTGGCCCATCGGGATCTGGCCCATGTTGCGCGCCATCAGGTTGAACGAGTCGTCCGCCTGCCGCAGCTCTATCGGATTGGCACCGCTGCGATCCATGTGCGCATAATCCATCAGGTTGATGGCCATGGCATCATCCGGGTTGTGCGCCTCGAGCGCCTGGCCGGTCCATTCGCGATACTCGCCGGAATTGAGACCGGAAAAACCGCGCGAGTTCGATGAGCCCGTGCCGATATGGTCGCGGTGCGACTGGTGATGTTCCTGATAGGCGGGCGCGGTCTGCTCGATCTCGCGCATCACCTTGCCTTCGCCGCGCGTGCCGTCGATGTCGCCGCGCAGCACGGCAAAGCCAAAGGGATGCTCGGCCTGGTGCGTGTCGCCCGATACCGGCTTGCTGTACTTCTGGCTCAGACGCTTCTGGTCGCGCCTCTTCCCGCCATATTGATGGGTGGAATACTTGCTGCGCTTGCCGTTGAAGCACTTGCTGCCGAAATGGCAGGTAGGATCGAGGCAGGTCGGGCATACCGCGCCATGGCCGCCGCCCGGCGGACCCGGTGCCCCCATCATCCGCTGAATCGTGGCCCGGCTCGGCGGCCCGACACGCTTGAGCTGGAGCGTGCGGACCGGTGGGCCTACGCGCTTGGGCTGGAGCGCCCCCGCCTGCGCGACGGGCGGGCGCCAGGCAAGCGCGCGGCGGGCCATCGCGTCGGCTTCGGCTTCCAGCGCATTGTTCTGCACCACCGCGACGCCGCCGCCAAAGGGATTGTGAACGCGCCCCTGGCGCTGCTGCACGACATGCGCCAGCTCGTGGCCGATCAGCTCGCGGCCGGCGGGGGTATCGGGTTGATACTGGCCTGGCGCGAAATACAGGTCGTTGCCGGTGGTGAAGGCGATCGCGCCGATGCTCTGGGCCTGCTGGCCGACATGGATCCGCACCGCCGAGAAATCGGTCCGCATGGCACTTTCCATCTGCGCGCGCAGCGCGTCCGGCAGCACCTTGCCCGGCCCATTGGTGCGCAGCACCGCGTCGGTGACCGCGAAGGACTCGCCCTGTCCGCCGTGCCGCATCGCGACGGCGCCCGGGCGCTGCTGGGTGACGCCGCTGGTTGGCGAAGGCGGGCCGATGCGCGTTGGCGGGCCGACCGACGCGACAGGCTTGCTGGCGGCTGAAGACGTGGCATGGCGCTGGATCGCGGGGCCCATGAAGGCCGGGCGCATACGCCCCTGGATAACGCGACCGGCCATGTTGATCCGTCTGCCTCGATCCATCGAGCCCCGCATCGCGAGACCTGCTGGATCTGCAATAGCACGCGTCGGCGATCCTGTAACCCGGCTTCGCGCCAGGGCGTGAGCGATGGCCTTCACGAGATGATCGACATGAAACTGCGCAAGGTCGCGCGGTTGGCGGCGTTCCGACGTCGCCGTCCTGGAACGGTCCAGGGAAGTAGCGCCAGTTACTTGGTCATGCTGAGCTCGTTTAAGCATCCAAGGAACCGCACGGGATATCGTCTGTGGAGGGTTGGACCCTGAAACAGTTTCAGGGTGACGATGGAGACTGAGCGTGCGCTAGGTTCGCGGCAGCACGATCGTCGCGACCAGGCCGCCGCCTTCACGGTTGACCAGGGTGATCTCTCCGCTCGCGTCGCGGACGATAGCGCGGGCGAGCGCAAGGCCCAGTCCGGCGCCGCCGGTTTCGCGGTTGCGCGATTCTTCGAGGCGGGTGAACGGATCGAACACCTTTTCGAGCTTCTCCGCGGGAATGCCGGGCCCGCGATCGCAGACTTCGATGCGGACGCTGCGGTCATCGGAGCGCAGGCGGACCTCGGTGGCGCCACCATATTTGATCGCGTTCTCGATCAGGTTGCGGACCGCGCGGCGCATCAGCGTGGGGCGCAGGTGCATGCGCAGACGCGGCGCCTCCTCGAACGTGACGTCCTGGTCGAGGTCGCGGAAATCCTCGACCACGGCGTCGATCAATGCGGACAAGTCCACATCGGTGGCCGGTTCGCTCGGACGGCCCAGCCGCGCCAGGCTGAGGATGTCGTCCAGCGTGCGGTTCATCTCGTCGATCGTGTCGGCCATGCGGGCACGGTCTTCGTCGTCTTCGACCGATTCGATGCGGACCCGGAGCGCAGCGAGCGGCGTGCGCAGGTCGTGGCCGATCGCGCCTAGCATGCGGTCCTTTTCGTCGAGCATCGCGGTGACGCGCGTGCTGAGCGAATTATAGGCGGCGATCACCGCGCGGACATCGCTGGGCCCGCTCTCCTCGACCGGATCGGCGCCGTCGTTCGGATGGAAGGCGCGCGTCGCCTCGGCGAGCTTGCGCAGAGGGCGGGCGATGCGGTGCCCGGCCCAGAGCACGGGCACGAGCACGACGATATAGAGGATCAATGTCTGGGCGAGCAGCTGCCAGATCAGGTTACGTTCGCTGCGCGGCCAGGCCGAGCTGAGCGACAGCCAGCCCTTGCCGGGCAATTCGACCGCGACCATCAGCTCGGCGCCCATGCGGCGAAGGCGATCGGCGCGGGCCGGGTCCATGCGCTTGAGCAGCGGGCGGTTGGCGTCGATCGGACGGACCACCGCGATGACCTGGCCGACCGGCACGCCGCCATCGACGAGACCCTGGCGCAGATCGCGCTCGACATCGGGGCGGCGCTCGAGCTCGGCGGGGATGGGGTTGGCAGGAACAAGATCGACGCGGCCGCCACGCGACGGGCGGCGCGGCTCGCGGCCACCGGGGCCGGCGGGGGGCTCGGGGCGCGGGTTCACCGGGGTGCCGAACCGCTCGGCGGCGTCGATCAGCCGCGTGACGGTGGGGACGATCACCTGGGCGAAGCGCGCGCCCTGGCGCTCGCGCACGAGCAGGCCGAAGTTGATCGCCTGGGCGACGAACAGGGCGACCGCGACGAGGAGGGCGATCTGGCCGGGTAGGGAGCGGGGGAAGAGGCGAGTCATGCGGCCGTCATCCCTTCAATCGTCATCCCGGCGAAAGCCGGGACCCAGAGCCAAGGGCGGCGTCGCTTGTGACCCTGGGCCCCGGCTTTCGCCGGGGTGACGGATTTGGCTGGCTTCAAAGCCGCGTTACTTCCGCCGCCAGCGTGTACCCGCCGCCCCACACGGTCTTGATGATCGCCGGGTTCTTCGCGTCGATCTCGATCTTCTTGCGCAGCCGGCTGACCTGGTTGTCGATCGCGCGGTCGAAGGCGGCGGCTTCGCGGCCTTGCGTCAGGTCGAGCAGCTGGTCGCGGGTGAGCACGGCGCGCGGGCGCGTGACCAGGGCGTGGAGGAGATTATATTCGCCCGTCGAGAGCGGGACCGAGACGCCTTCGCGGTCGACAAGGGCGCGCTCGCCGGTCTTGAGCACCCAGCCGGCAAAGGCGAAGCTGCCCGCGTCGGGCGCATGCTGGCGGGTGCCGCCGGCCTGGAGGCGGCGCAGCACCACCTTGATGCGGGCGGCGAGCTCGCGCGGGGAGAAGGGCTTAACGACATAATCGTCGGCACCCATCTCCAGGCCCACGATCCGGTCGGTCTCCTCGCCGCGGGCAGTGAGGAGGATCACCGGCGTGTCGCTGGTCTCGCGGATGTGGCGGCAGAGCGACAGGCCGTCCTCGCCGGGCATCATGATGTCGAGCACCACCAGATCGATCGAATAGGCGGCCATGCGGGCGCGGGCGCCCTCGGCATCGCCGGCCTGGGTAATCCGGAAGCCCTGCTTGGTGAGATATTGGGCGAGTGGCTCGCGGATCGAGCGTTCGTCCTCGACGAGCAGGAGGTGCGGCGTTTCCGACATGTCGGGTTCGTAGGTCATGGGGGCGCCGCAATACAAGAGGGGTGCCCGGGCGGGCGAGGGGGCAAGTGCCCGCCCGGGCGAGATCCGGGCCTGGCTCAGTTGTTGCTCGAGCCGCCCTGGCGATCGCGCATGCGGGACATCATCGCATCGATCTCGGCCTTGTCGATCTTGCCGTCGTGATTGGCGTCGAGCCGGTCGAACCGGGTCTGGGCCTGCGCCTGCATGTCGGCGAGGCTCACGTCGCCGGTCATGCCGCGCATGCCCATGCCGCCGCCGCGGCCGGCAGCTTCGCGCTCGGCGTCGCTGACCTTGCCGTCCTTGTTGGTGTCGAGGCGGGCGAAGCGCGCGGCGACGTCGGTGTTGAACTCGTCCTTGGTGATCACGCCGTCATGATTGGCGTCGAGGCGCTCGAACATGGCGCCGCCGCCGGGGGCGGGCGGTGGCGGGGGAGCGTCCTGCGCGAAGGCCGGGGCGGCGAGCAAGGTCGCGCCGAAGGCGGCGGCGAGGAGGAACTTCTTCATGAGGGTGCAACTCCTGTGCTTCAGGAGCCCAAGCCCCTGACAGGCTCTGCTTCTCGCCGGCGGCTGTCGCAGGGGTTTGTCAGACCTCCGGGAAGTTGTCGCAAATTGTCTCAGCCTCGGATTTCAGCCGAAGATCGCGACGCCCTGCATCGCCTCGGCGACGGGTTCGCCCGCAGCGTTCCAGATCGCCATGCGCTGGCTGGAATAGCCGTCGCGCGCGGAGGCGGAGCTGGCGTGGAGCAGCCACCATCCGTCGGTGGTGGCGGGGACGGAATCCCGGAAGTTGATCTGCCAGTTCAGGGAGCTGAGCGGGCTGCGCCTCTCTTCCAGCAGCTTGAACGCGGCGGGTGGCAGGGCATCGCCGATCGCCATCAGCTCGACGAACGGGTGAAGGCCGTCGCGGGCGCGCAGGCGCGCCCAGCGCAGCCACTCGGCGGGGCCGGTGCCGGGATTGTGGTCGCAAAAGTTGAAGTTGCCGGTGAAGAAGTCGTCGGGGCCGGTGTAGAGCTTTGCGTCGGGCGAGGGCGGCGGGATCGGACCGCGCTCGGCGGTGTCGTGCGCGATGGTCGAGGCGAGCGGCGCCATGAAGACGAAGGTGGCGCGCAGGCCGAGGCCGGCTTCGGAGACGACGTCTGCCTGGATAAAGGCGGCGTTGCGGCCGCGGCGCAGCTTGGTGGCCGTGACGTTGACGTCGCCGGCGAGCGGGCCGATGAACGCGACCTGCGCAGAGCGGAGCGGGGGCAGGTCGGTCTCCACCTCCAGCGCCGCCTGGAGCGCGAGCGCGGCGGATAGGCCCCCGTAAGCAGTTCGCCCCTGCATCCAGTCGCCGGGAATGGCGGTGGTGAAGCCGGTGCCGGTGCGCGCGGCACCCGCGATGATCTCGGCGAGCGGCGTCACGCGGCGAGATGCCGGTCGCGCAGCTCGCGCTTGAGGACCTTGCCGATTGCGCTGCGGGGGAGTTCGTCGACGTGGATCAGGTCCGAGAGGCGCTGGGTCTTGCCGACGCGGGCATTGAACCAGGCAAGAGCCTCGGCGGGCTCGGCGGGGCCGGTGTAGAAGCCGAGCGGGGTCTCGCCCCATTGCTCGGAAGGAATGCCGATCACCGCGCCATCGGTGACGCCGGGATGCTCGAGCAGGATCGCCTCGAGGTCCGAGGGGTAGATGTTGAACCCGCCCGAGATGATCAGGTCCTTCTTGCGGTCCATCAGAATCAGGAAGCCGTCTTCGTCGAAGCGGCCGATATCGCCGTGGCGGATGAAGCGGTTGCCCTCGGCATCGTGCCAGGTGGCGTCGCGGGTGGCTTCGGCGCGGCCGTGATAGCCGGTCATCATTGCGCCCGAGCGGCCGACGACTTCGCCCATCTCGCCCTGGGAGACTTCCACGCCCGCCTCGTCGATCAGGCGGATGTCCTGGCCCGGCAGCGGCACGCCGACGGTGTGGAGCTTGGTCGGATTGGCGTTGCAGACCAGCACGGTAGTGCCGCCGCCTTCTGTCATGCCGTAATATTCCACCAGGAGCCCAGGCCAACGGGCGAGGATGTCGGCCTTCAATGCGGCGGAGAAAGGCGCGCTGGTGCAGGTCTTGAGCTGGAAGCTGGACAGGTCGAAGCTGTCGAAGTCGGGCAGCGCCATGATCCGCTGGTACTGGACGGGGACGAGCATGGCGTGGGTGGCGCGGTGCTTCGCTGCCTGGCTGACGAAGCTGTGCGCGTCGAACTTGGCGAGCAGGACCACGGTGCCGCCCCAGGCGATCGTCGGGATGAAGCTGACGAGGGTGGTGTTCGAATAGAGCGGCGTGGCGACCATCGTCACCGCGCTGCCGAAGCCGCCGGGCGCGCGGGCGATGTGGAGCCAGCGCATCGACTGGGGCTGGACGATGCCCTTGGGCGTGCCGGTGGTGCCCGAGCTGTAGATGATGTTGAAGGGATCGTCGGGGGTGACTTCGATCCGAGCGGGCTTGCTGCCCTCGGGGGAGAGGAAGCTGGGATCGTCCAGCATGACACGCTTCGCCGTGATGGCGATGTCGCCGAGCGCCTTGGCACCCATCGCGTCGAGGAACAGGACCTTGGCGCCGCAATCGGCGATCATCGCGGCGAGCTGCGCCGGGGTGGCCGAGGGCTGGAGCGGGGTGGGTACGCAGCCCGCCCGAAGCGCGCCGAGGAACGCGCAACCATATTCGATCGAGCTGGCGGCGAGGATCGCGACCGCGTCGTTCTTGACCAGCCCCTCGCGCTGGAGCGCGGCGGCGATGCGGCCGAGCATCGCGTCGAGCTCGGCATAGGAGATGCTGCGATCCTCGCAGATCATCGCCGGCTTGTCGGGCCGTTCGATGCCGTGCGCGCGGATCAGGTCGGAAAGCGACGCGAAGTCGCTGGCGAGCAGCGCCGCCGAGTTCAATTCTTGCCCCATCGGTGCCGAGGCTAGAAGAGCGCAGCTGCGAACGCCATACGCAATTTTCGAAAAATGGCTTAACCGGTCATTCGGGCTTCGGCCTGACGGCACTGGGGACGCGTAGCGCGATGATCAGCGCCGCGCCCGCCATCAGCGTGCCGGCGACGAGGAAGGCGCCGCCGTCGAACCCGTGCCGGGCGCCGCGCGCCAGCGCCTGGCTGGCGATCAGCGGGCCGAGGATCGAGGCGACATTGTTCATGCTCGACACCCCGCCCTGGAGCGCGCCCTGGTGCGACGGACCAACCATTGCCGACAAGGTGCCGTTGAGCGCTGGATAGGCGAAGGCCCCGAAGGCGCCGATCAGGAAGAAGGCATAGACCTGCCACCCATGCTGGATGAAGGCATAGGAGAACAAGGTGAACGAGGCGCAGGCAAGCGCGATCAGCGCGGCGTTGCGCTCGCCGACGCGCTTGATCACCCTGCCCGTGAGCAGTGCCTGGACCAGCACGGTGAGCAGCCCGACATAAGCGAGCGACCAGCCGATCGCCGTCGCGTCCCAGCCGAAGCGGATCGCGGCCCAGAAGGACCAGGTCGATGGATAGACGGTGCCGGCGAGTTGCCAGAAGAACCAGGCGAGCAGCAGCGGCCCGGCATTGCCGGTGTTGAACAGCGGGCGGAACGCGCCGATGATGTGCGCGTCGGCCAGGCGGAAGGGGCGGCGGTTCTCCCTGGCGAGCGTCTCGGGCAGGAAGAAGAACATTACCACGGCGTTCAATGCGGCGCAGATCGCGGCGATGATGAAGGGCGCACGCAGGCCGAGACCTGCGCTGATGCCGCCGAGCGCAGGGCCCATGATGAAGCCGACGCCGAACGCCGCGCCGACCAGCCCGAACACCGCGCTGCGCTTCTCCGGCGGCGTGACGTCGGCGATCACCGCGCTGGCGGGGCCGAAGGTGGCGCCCGCGATGCCGGCGATGACGCGGCCGACGAACAGCCAGAGCAAGCTGGGCGCGGCGGCCATCAGCGCATAGTCGATGGCGAAGGCGATCATCGAGAAGATGAGGACGGGACGGCGGCCATAGCGGTCGCCCAGATTGCCGAGCACCGGCCCCGCGAAGAAGCCGGCTATCGCGAAGGCCGCGAGCATCCAGCCCGCGATCCGCGTCGCCTCGTCGAGCCCGACATGGCCGAGCTGGGTGACCAGCCCGGGCAGCACCGGCATGACGATGCCGAAGCCGATCACGTCGATCAGCACGGCGATCAGCACGATCGGCACCGCGCGATGTTCGAACTTCATTGGTATCCCCTCTTGGGGGCGTTCTAGCAGAGGCGACGGTTTCCGCACGTCCATTTTCATGACAGTTATGGTTGTTGCGTGTGGTTGTTGCGGCGTGGGCTTGACGCCCGTCGCGCCGTACCGCAAATTCGAAACCGATAAGAACATTCGGAGAGAGTGATGGCCACGGCCCCCGATATCGACGCGCCGGCGAATCCCCTGGATACGTTTCGCGCTGAGGCCCGCGAATGGATTGCCTCCAATTTCCCGCCCGAACTGAAGGGCAAGGACAATGCGATGTCCGCGGTCGAGGGACCGCACACCAATTCGCCCGCCGAGGACGCCTGGCAGGGCGCGATCGGCGAGAAGGGCTGGGGCGTGCCGACCTGGCCGAAGGAATATGGCGGCGGCGGGCTGAGCCGGGCCGAGGCGCGGGTGCTCCAGGAAGAGATGCAGCGCGCCGGCGCCTGGAACCCGATCGGCGGGATGGGCGTGATGATGTTCGGCCCGACCCTGCTGGAATATGGCACCGAGGAACAGAAGCGCGAGCATATCCCGGCGATCGCCAAGGGGACGGTGCGCTGGTGCCAGGGCTATTCGGAGCCGGGCGCGGGATCGGATCTCGCGTCGCTCCAGACCTTCGCCGCGGATGCGGGCGACCATTATATCGTCAACGGCCAGAAGACCTGGACCAGCGGCGGGCAATGGGCGGACAAATGCTTCATGCTGGTCCGCACGGACAAGTCGAAGAAGCATGAGGGCATCACCTTCCTGCTCTGCGACATGGACACGCCGGGCGTCGAGGTGAAGCCGATCCAGCTGATCTCGGGCTCGTCGCCCTTTTGCGAGACGTTCTTCACCGATGTGAAGGTGCCCAAGTCGAACCGCGTCGGCGCGGAGGGCGAGGGCTGGACGATCGGCAAGCGGCTGCTCCAGCACGAGCGCTCGAGCCTGTCGGGCGGCGGATCGACGGCGGGGCGGATGTTCGCCGGGGCCTCGCTTGGGCAGATCGCCAAGAAGTTCGTCGGCGTGGATGGCGAGGGACGGATCGCCGATGCCGACCTGCGCACCAGGATCGCGCGGCACGAGATGGATTTGCGCGCCTTCATGCTGACGCTGCGTCGGGCCTCGCTCGAGGCCAAGTCGAACCAGGGGCCGAGCGCCGCGACGTCGATCATGAAGAATGTCGGCGCGCGGATCATGCAGGAGCGCTCCGAGCTGCTGATCGAGATTCGTGGCTTTGCCGGGATGGGCTGGGACGGCGAAGGCTTTGGCGAGGACGCGCTGCGCGACGTGCGCACCTGGCTCTTCGGCAAGGCGGTGTCGATCTATGGCGGGTCCACCGAGATTCAGAACAACGTGATCGCGAAGCGCATCCTGGGGATGCTGGATCATCAGTGACGATGTCATCCCCGCGAAGGCGGGGATCCAGAGTCACGCGCGACACCCGAAATAACCCTGGATCCCCGCCTTCGCGGGGATGACGAAGAAGAGACGCAAATGGCTGTACTCACCGAAGAACAGACGATGCTGCGCGACATGGCGCGCGAGTGGGCGGACAACGAGGCGCCCGTCACGGCGTTTCGCAAGATGCGGGGTGCCGCGCCGGCCGCGGGCTATGATGCTTCCACCTGGCGGGCACAGGCCGAGATGGGTTGGACCGGGATCCTGGTGCCCGAGGCACAGGGCGGGGCGGGGATGGGCTATGTCTCGCTCGGCCTAGTGCTCGAGCAACTGGGACGCAACTTGGTTGCCACGCCGCTTGCCAGCATTGCCGCGGCGACCAGCGCGATCCTGATGGGCGGCTCCGAGGAGCAGAAGGCGCAGTGGCTGCCGAAGATCGCAGCGGGCGAAGTGATCGCCACGCTGGCGATCGACGAGGGGCCGCGCTTCGATCCTTCGAAGATCGAAGCCAAGGTCGAGGGCGGCAAGCTGAGCGGTGCCAAGGCATTCGTGCCCGAGGGCGACAGTGCGGAGCTGTTCGTGGTCGCGGCGGCCGACGGGCTCTACCTCGTCGCGGGCGATATCGGCGTGACGCGTGCGCCGCGGCTCCTGATCGATAGCCGCAGCCACGCCGAGGTGACGTTCGAGGGCGCGCCGGCGGAAGCGCTGGGCGGTGGCGTCGAGCTGATCGGCCATGTCGCCGATCGCGCGGCAGCGGCCTGGGCGGCGGAGATGCTCGGCATGGCCGAGAGCGCCTTTGCCCAGACCAACGACTATCTGAAGACGCGCGTCCAGTTCGGCCAGGTGCTGGCGAGCTTCCAGGCGCTGCAGCACCGGATGGCCAAGATGTTCACCGAGCTGGAGCTGACGCGTTCGGTGGTGGAGGCCGCGCTCGAGGCGATCGACAGCGGACGGACCAACGTGGCGCAGGAAGTGAGCCTGGCCAAGGCGAGCGCGAACGAGACGCTGCACCTGGTGAGCCGCGAGATGATCCAGCTGCACGGCGGCATCGGCATGACCGACGAGCACGATGCCGGCTTCTATCTGAAGCGTGCGCGCGTGCTGGAAGCGCAATGGGGCAATGCGGCGTGGCACCGCGAGCGGTTCGCGCGCTTGAACGGGTATTGAGGTCGATCTCCACCCCGTCATCCCCGCGCAGGCGGGGATCTAGGGTAATGGAAACGACGTCCCTCGCTACTCTGGATCCCCGCCCGCGCGGGGATGACGAATAGTAAATGTGCTGAAGAAAAGCTGCTTGCCGTAGGGGAAACCTGGCAGACACATTATGACATTTGCGCAACACTGCTGGGTTAGTCCCCTTTTGCAACTCTTGTTCTGCTTGACGTCTCTGGGGGACGTGTCAGTATTCGAGGATAGGGTATGGAGCCGCTAAAGTGCTTCGGCCCGTGGTGGGAGAGAGATGATGATGCGGTTTCGCCTTTTGACGGCCGTTGCGGTTCCCGCGCTTACCATGGCACTCGCGACGCCAGCTTTTGCACAGGATACGCAGGCGGCGCCGGCCGATGCCACGGCGCAAGACGATAGCGCGCGCGATCCCAACGAGATCGTCGTGACCGCGCAGGGGCGCGCCCAGGTGCTCGCCGATGTTCCGCTCGCCGTCTCGGCCGTGAGCGCCGAGCAGCTCGAGCGCACCGGCGCCACCGACATCCGCCAGCTCAACCAGGTGGCTCCTTCGCTGCTCGTCTCCTCGACCGGCAGCGATTCGAACACTTCGGCCCGTATCCGCGGCGTCGGTACGGTGGGCGACAATCCGGGCCTCGAAAGTTCGGTCGCGACCTTCATCGACGGCGTCTATCGCTCGCGTACCGGCCTCGGTCTCAACGACCTGGGCGAGATCGAGCGCATCGAAGTGCTGCGCGGCCCCCAGGGCACGCTGGGCGGGCGCAATGCTTCGGCCGGCATGCTGAGCGTCACCACCAAGGCGCCGAGCTTCACCTTTGGCGGCATGGCCGAGGCGACCTATGGCAATTATGATTTCTGGCGCCTGCAAGGTGCAGTGACGGGACCGATCTCGGAGCAGATCGCCTTCCGCCTCGACGGGCTCTATTCCAAGCGCGACGGCTATTACAACGATGTGAACACCGGCCGCGACATCAACAATCGCGACCGCTACCTCGTGCGCGGGCAGCTGCTGTTCCAGCCGAGCTCGGACGTCTCGGTCCGGCTGATCGGCGACTATAGCTATCGCAAGGAAGATTGCTGCGCCGCCGTCTATGCGACCGCCGATGTGTCGCCGTCCAATGCCGGGCTGATCGCGCCGGGCACGCCGGTGGCGACGGTGCTGACCGGGATCACGGGCACGACCTTCGCACAGTATTTCCCGGCCTATAACAACGCCTATTCGCGCCGGATCGCGACGAGCGCCAACCGCTCCTACACCGGTGTCACCAAGGACTGGGGCGTCTCCGGCGAGGTGAACTGGGATTTGGGCGGCGTCGAAATGACCTCGATCACCGCCTATCGCGACTATCACAACACCCAGGCTGCCGACGCCGATTATGGGCTCGCGGACATCCTTTATTTCGGGCCGCAGAGCGGCCGCGAGTTCAAGACCTTCACGCAGGAGCTGCGTTTCCACGGCACGGTGCTCGACGACAAGCTCGACTGGCTGATCGGCGGCTTCTACGCGCATGAGGACCTGGAGACGAAGAGCCAGCTCAACTTCGGCAATGACTATGGCCGTTTCGCCGCTTGTCGCATCGTCTATGGCTCGTTCAACGCCTTCTACAATCCCGCCAATACCGGCTGCCTGAGCGCGACCGGCGTGGCAGTGCTGGGCAACCCGGCGGGGCCGCTGGGCGCGGCCGGCGCGGCGATGGTCGGGGGGCTGCAGCGGCTCGACACGGTGCGCAACCTTGGCGACAACACGGCGAACTTCAACCAGACCAGCTCGAACTTCGCCTTCTTCACGCACAACATCTTCCACGTGACGAGCAACATCGACCTGACGGTGGGCCTGCGCTACACCAACGAGACCAAGAAGCTCGATGCGAACTTCAACAATACCAACACCGTGTGCCCTGCCCAGCAGGCAGCCTTGCTGCCCTTCATGGGCGTGTCCGCGCTCGCGCCGCTGGCCGGCGGCATCATCACGCTGACCTGCCAGGGCAACACCACCTCCGGCCTCAACGCGCTGACGCTGAACGACACGCGCAAGGAGAACAAGTTCACCGGCACGGCCATCCTGTCGTGGAAGCCGACCGACGACATGCTGCTCTATGCGAGCTATTCGCGCGGCTACAAGGCGGGTGGCTTCAACCTGGATCGCTCGGCCTTCAAGAACCCGCTGGCGACCCAGCCGCTGCCGATCTTCCCGGTCAGCGCCGCGAATGCCGGCTATTATGCCGATGTCCTCCAGTTCGATGAGGAAACGGTCAATGCCTATGAGCTGGGCATGAAATATTCGAGCCGGGGCTTCAACCTGAACATCGCCGGCTTCCGCCAGGAGTTCAGCAACTTCCAGCTCAACACGTTCAACGGCACGGTGTACCTCGTCCAGAACATCAATGGCTGCAAGACGAGCCTGGGCGGCGGCGATCGCGACCTGAGCGCGACCACCGGCACCTGCGCGGCGGACAACATCAAGCCGGGCGTGACCTCGACCGGTTTCGAAGTCGAGATGGGCATCTCGCCGGTCCGCGCGGTGAACTTCAACTTTGGCGCGACCTACGCCAAGACCAAATATGCCAGTCAGTTGGTGGGCTCGAAGACCGGCGTGCCGCTCGATCCGGCGCTGCGCCTGCTGCCCGGCGACAATCTGTCGAACGCGCCGGAATGGGTGGTGACGAGCTCGGCGGCCTGGACCCCGTCGCTGGGCGGCAACCTGCGAGGCCTGCTCTATGTCGACGCCCGCCTGGCCGACGACTACAACACCGGCTCGGATCTGTTCCCGCAGAAGGAGCAGGACAGCTTCGTGGTCGTGAACGGCCGTATCGGTATCGGCAGCCAGGACCAGCTCTGGAACCTCGAATTCTGGGTCCAGAACGCGACCAAGGCCAACTACATGCAGGTCGGCTTCAGCTCGCCGTTCCAGGCGGTGAGCACCACGCCGACGGCGCAGTATCCGGGCGGATCGCAGATCTTCTCGGCCTATCTCGCCGAGCCGCGGACGTACGGCATCACGCTGCGCTCGCGCTTCTAAACCCCCTGGGGATGGGGTGTGGAACGGGCTCGCGGAGAAATCCGCGGGCCCGTTTCCGTTCGGGTTGCCGGCCGCCTTGAAAGCCGACATCCTCGCGGCGACACAGGCGTGGAGGGTTGCATGATCCGATTGCTGCGGGGCTTGCCGATACTGGGGTTGATGTTCCTCGCCACGCCCGCCTTCGCGCAGGCGACGGCGCGAACCTGCGGGACGGAGGAAAGCGTCGGGCCGGCCTGCCTGCTCGCGCATCAGGAATTGCCGCCGCTACCGGCCGGGCCGGTTTATTGGCATCTCGATACCTTTCCGAGCCGGGACGCGGCGAGCAAGGCGGCGGGGGCGAACGGTACCGTCGTCGAGGCGTTCGACAAGGTGTGGCTGTTCACGATCGCGGGAGAGGGCTGGCGACCGGCGGGTGGCACGCACGTTGCGAATATCGGGCCCTTGCCGGTGGAGGCTGCGCCGATGCTCTCGGCCGAATATCTGCGCTCGGTGTTCACGCCGGGAATGACCGCGCCGCTGCATGTCCATTCGGGGCCGGAGGCATTCTTCGCGGTGAGCGGCGATACCTGCCTGGAGACGCCCGACGGCGCGCAGGCCGGGCGCGGTCCGGGCAACAGCCTGGTCATCCGCGGCGGGCCGCCGATGCTGCTGATGGCGATCGGCAGCGCGCCGCGAAAGGGCTTCGCGCTGATCCTGCACGACATGCACAAGCCGCCCACGACTTTGACGCAAGCGTGGCAGCCCAGGGGGCTGTGCGCGGCCGAGGCGGCGAAGCGCTGAGTTTCAGGGTGCGTTCAGGCGTGAGGCGCGAGGCAGAGGCGTCGAATTGGAGATGCCCGATGCGTTCGTTCCTGCCAGTCCTTTGTTTCCTCGCGCTCGCCACGCCGCTGCCCGCCTTTGCGCAAGGCGCGCCGGCGCCGCAATGCGCGGTCCGCATCCAGTTCGGAAGCTATGCGATGGGGATCGACCGGCCCGCCTTCGACAAGGTGCAGGCGCTGCTCAAGCGCGACGCCCGGGTGCGCGGAGTGGAGCTGCAGCGCTGGGGGCGCGAAGGCGAGACCACCCTGTGCGCGACGCTGCGCCGGTCGCGCGACACCCGGGCGGTGTTCACCCGGGTGAAGGCGGCGCTGCCCGCAAAGCCGCGCGGGCCGATCGCGGTGGAAGCGCCGGGCGGGTTGCACTTTGAAGCGCCGCGGACCCGGTAGAGGCTATTCCGCGGCCATCGCCTCGCGCTTTGCCCCGGTTTCGGCCGAGGGCCTGGCGCCGGGCTTGATCTCGATCGTCACCTTCTCGATTCGCCCGGTGAACTTGAACGGCATCTTGTAAGTGAAGTCGATTGGCGAGCCGGTGTCGAGGCCGACATCGAGCCCTTCGCCCAAGGAGAACTGGATCGGCACCGAGCGCTCGATCCGGCCGTCTGCGAGCACTTCGCCATCGCTGGAGACGGTGATCTTCGCGCCCTTGCCCATGCCGCCGCCGTCATAGGCGAAGTCGACGACCAGAATGTGCCGGCCCGCGCCGAGGGCCTTGGAAGACGTGAAGGTGGGGCGGTCGACCGAGAGATAATTATAGACGAAGACCGGCTTGCCTTCGCGCAGATAGAGGCCGTAGCCGCCCTCCAGCCCGCCATGGGTGACGATCATGCCCTCGGCGCCTTCACCGGGCAGTTCGATTTCGGCGGTGATCGTCCAGCTCTTGTTGAGCATCGGCAGGCAGGCGGCATCGGGCAGCGCGGTCTGGCCTTCATAATAGACGGCCTTGGTGCGGTGACCGACCATGCTGGGGCGGCCCATCGCCTCGGCGTTCAGCCGGATCGTCGCACGCCAGTCGAGCGGCAGGACATTGTATTTCGACGCCTCGACCCACCACAGGTCCTGCAGCTCGCGCAGCTTGTCGGGATGCTCGGCGGCGAGGTCGTGCGCCTGGGAGAAATCGTTGTCGAGCTTGTAGAGCTCCCACACCTGTTGGTCCGGATCCCAGTCCTCGGGACGGACCGGTTCCCAGGGCACGAAGCTAGGTGCCGAGGCCATCCAGCCATCATGATAGAGGCCGCGATTGACGCCCAGCTCGAAATACTGGGTCTTGCGCTTGCTCGCCACCTTGCTGTCCTCGAAGGTCGCGGCGAAGCTGACGCCCTCGATCGGCTTCTGCTCGATGCCGTTCAATTCGCTCGGCGCCGTGACGCCGCAGACCTCATAGAGCGTCGGCACGATGTCGATGGTGTGGATGAACTGGCTGCGTAGTCCGCCGCCGTCCTTGATCCGATCGGGCCATGAGATGATCATCGGGTTGCGCGTGCCGCCGAAATGGCTGGCGACCTGCTTGGTCCACTGGAAGGGCGTGTTCATCGCGTGCGCCCAGGCCGAGGGGAAATGGTTGAAGTGCTTGGGCCCGCCAAGCTCGTCGATCGCCTTGAGGTTGTCCTCCCATTTCTCGGGGAAGCCGTTGAAGAACATGTTCTCGCACAGCGACCCCTCGATGCCGCCCTCGGCGCTCGAGCCATTGTCGCCGGCGATGTAGATGATGATCGTGTTGTCGGCGTCGGGGAGTGCCTTCACGGCGTCGATCACCCGGCCCATCGCCGCGTCGACCTGCGCGCCATAGCCGGCGAACACTTCCATCATCCGCGCATAGAGCCGCTTCTGGTCGGCGTTCAGGCTCTCCCAGGCGGGTAGGCCACGCGAGCGGGTGGTCAACTCAGTATCCTGGGGCACCACGCCGCGCTGCTTCTGCCGTTCCACCGTCTGCTCGCGATAGGCATCCCAGCCACTGTCGAACGTGCCCTTGAACTTGTCGGCCCAGGCATTGGGGGCGTGATGCGGCGCATGGGTGGCGCCGGGAGCGATGTAGAGGAAATAGGGCTTGTCGGGCGCGATGCTCTTCACCTTGCGCACCCAGGTGATCGCGCGGTCGGCCAGGTCCTCGGTCAGGTGATAATCGGGATCGTCGGAGGCGGGGACGAGGGTGTGATCCTCGAACAGCAGCGGGTTCCAATGGTTCATGTCGCCGCCGTTGAACCCGTAGAAATAGTCGAAGCCCAGGCCATTCGCCCAGCGATCGAAGGGCCCGGTCGCGCTGGTTTCCCAGGTGGGCGTGTTGTGGTTCTTGCCGATCCAGGCGGTCATGTAGCCGTTCTGGCGCAGCACCTCGCCGATCGTGCCGCAGCTGCGCGGCAGGATGCAGGTATAGCCGTCATAGCCCGTGGCGCATTCGGTGATGCCCGCGAAGGACGTCGAATGGTGGTTGCGCCCGGTGATCAGCGCGGCGCGCGTCGGGCTGCACAGCGCGGTGGTGTGGAAGTAATTGTAGCGCAGCCCCTCCTTGGCGAGCCGGTCCATCGTCGGCGAAGGTACGCCGCCGCCGAAAGTCTCGAACTGGCCGAAGCCCGCATCGTCGAGCAGGATCAGCAAGATGTTCGGCGCGCCCTTGGGCGGCTGGACCGGCTGCGGGAAGGTCGCCGGATCGGAGTCCTGATAGGTTCGCCCCACTTCGCCAGCGAAACGGAAATCGGGACGCGGCAGCACGTCGGGCGTGGTGGGGGTGGGGGCGCTCGGCATGGTT
The DNA here is from genome assembly GCF_058807215.1 of Sphingomonas sp. GW821-FHT12D09. NCBI lineage: Bacteria > Pseudomonadati > Pseudomonadota > Alphaproteobacteria > Sphingomonadales > Sphingomonadaceae > Sphingomonas > Sphingomonas sp. GW821-FHT12D09. Next base: position 244,089 of record NZ_JBXAQL010000001.1, read on the forward strand.
CGTCTCCTGAATGGGGAGCGCGGAGGGTAACGCGGACGCCGGCGGGGCTTTATCGGGGGGAACCCGGAGCGGGGACGGGGAACCTACCGGGGATCGCGCCGGGGGATTTCTGCGGGTTAGCCCCGATGCCCGGGCGCCCGCGCTGTTTCTATACCGGCCGGGCTGAACCCGGGAGAAAAGCGATGAACGATCAACGGCCCATCCTGAAGCCGCGCGAGACAGGCAAGGCGCCGAAAGATGTGCCGCTGGAAAGCCGCATCGGCACGCTCGAATTCACGCACCGCTTCGAGGATGGCTACCCGACCGCGGAGACGGTGGACAAGCTGTTCGACGAGCGCGATTTCCAACGTGCCTGCCAGGCATATCTCTGGGCACTGCCGCTGGTCGGCTTCGAGCAGTTCATGCACGAGGCCAAGCAGGTGCTGGGTGCGGCGAACGGCCAGCTGGTCGCCTATCTCAGTTATACTGACAAGCTCGGCATCCTGACCCCCAATGCGACCACGCCCTATTATATCGCCTTTGCCGACCTGACCGAGGACGGGCCGCTGGTGATCGAGCTGCCGCCGAGCGGCATCCGCGGCGGGCTGGTGAGCATCTGGCAGCAGGCGATGGAAGGCGCGGAGCCGGGCGGGCACTATCTGGTGCTCGGGCCGGGACAGGCGGCGCCGGGCGACCTGGAGGGGCATGAGGTGCTGCGCTCGGCGAGCCTGGCGTTCATGCTCGGCGTGCGGATCACGGTGACCGATCCGGCCGAGGCGCAGGCGGTGCTGTCGCAACTGCGCGTCTATCCGTGGAGCAAGCGCAGCGATCCGCCGCCGAGCGAAGTGATGCAGGCCGCCGACCGTGCCTGGAGCGGCACCCAGCCGCGCGGGCTCGATTACTGGAAGCAGCTCCACGCGTTGGTCTCCCGCGAGACGCTGGGCGAGCGCGATCATTTCTTCGTCGAGATGCTGAAGCCGCTGGGTATCGTGAAGGGCGAGGCGTTCGCGCCCGATGGGCGCCAGACGAAGCTGCTGGAGGAAGGCGCGCTGGTCGGCGAGGCGATGGCCAAGGCGAATACCGCCAATCGCCGCTTCGAGGGCGTGAAATATCGCGAGGGCGCCGGCTGGGATCACGCGCTCGACCTCGATGCCGATGATCCGGACGAATATTGGGCCCGGCTCGATGAGCGGGCCTCCTGGTTTTACGAGGCCTATTCGGCGGCGGCGGACATGTCGCCCAAGCGGACTGGCGGGGCATCGTCGGCCTATCTGGGCGCGTATCGCGATGCCGAGGGGGATTGGCTGGACGGCGGCACCAACTACCGGCTGCACGTGCCGGCCAATCCGCCGGCGGACCTGTTCTGGTCGGTCACGCTCTACGAGCTCGACACCCGCTCGCTGGTCCGCAACGCCCAGCAGATCGCCGACCGCTCCTCGCGAATGGAGCTGAAGGCGAACGCCGACGGATCGATCGACATCCATACCGGGCCGCACGCACCGGCGGGGTTCGAGGCGAACTGGATCCCGACCGAGCCGGGCAGGGGATGGTTCAGCTATTTCCGGCTGTACAATCCGACCCAGGCCTATTTCGATGCGAGCTGGCCGTTGGGGGATTTCGAGAAGCTCGGCTAGGCTCCGAGCACCCGATCATCAAATAGCCCGAACGCGATCGTCGAGGCGTAGAAGGCCACGGCGCGGTCGCGGGGCATGGTGCTGGCCCATTTGCGCATGTCGAAGGCGGCGTTCTGGAGGGCCATCAGCGTCTGCGAGGCGACCAGCGGGTCTATGGCGCGGATCGAGCCCTGGGCGATACCATCGGACAGCATGCCGGCGAAGCGGCGGGCGATGCGGTTCGAGCGGTCGATCATCGTCGAGCGGACCTGCGGCGGCAGGCCGGAGAGCGCAGTGGTGCGCAACAGCGGGCCGCGCTCGCTGAACTGATAGTCGAGCAGCGTGGCGATCGTGCTTTCGAGCTGTTCCCACTGGCTGCCGGCGCGGTTCTCGGCCAGGCGCTGGGCATCGGCGATGATGTCGAAACTGCGTTTGTAGCAAGCGATGACCAGCTCGTCCTTGGCGTCGAGATGGTGGTAGAAGCTGCCCTTGGTGACATTGAGCTCGCTGGCGATCTTCTGGACCGAGGCGCCGCGATAGCCGAGTTCGTTGATCAGGCGGGTGGCAGCGAGCAGGAAGGCCTCTCGACCGGGTTCGGGCTCGTCATGTTCGAGGTCGAGCAGTTCGGGCGTCCAGGCCTGACCCGGGGCGGCGATGCCGGTGCGGAACACGTCCATGAGGCGCGCTTCGACACGCGGATATTCGTCCACCTCGTAGCGCGGCAACCATGCGGTGAGCCAGAAGGTGTTCTCGAGCAGGACGTGCGCGCGAGCACCGTGGAGATCGGTTTCGGCGCGGCTCGTGGCGGGACCCCAGAGCGCGCGGGTCTTGCGGAAGATGTCGCGCCAGCGATCGAGCAGCTCGCGCTTGATCGGGTCTTCCATGGCGCGCAGATCGGAGAGGATCGCGAAATCGCGCTCGGCACCGCGGCGGATGTTCGCGAGCCGCTCCATGTTGATGTTGAGATAGCGGGCGACGCGGGCTTCGGACGTCGACTCCCGTGCGGCATCCTCGAGCATCGCGTCGAGCCGGTCGAGCGTATGTTCGAAGGCCGCGGCGGCGAGGTCTTCCTTGCGCTTGAAGTAATAGGTGACGGATGTGGTGTTGAGGCCGACGCGGCGGGCCACGTCGGCGAAGGTCATCCCCTTGGCGCTCTGCTCGTTGATCGCGTCCGCAGCCGCAGCGAGGATTGCATCCCGCTTGGCCTGGAAGCGTTTCGTCGCGCTTGCGATTTCTAATTTCCCCGGTGCATTCATTGCAATCAGTCTAGCCGATTTGGGGCTAACCAAAAGCGTTTTTTGAATCCGCGTTGTACCGATTTTCCCGCGGGTCCGACTTTACCGAATATCCGGTATGCTCTAGTCCGGTTCGCGAAACAGTGATCGGAGAGGATGCGCCATGGATTTCACGCTGAGCGAGCGCGAGACCTATTTCCGCGACCGGGTGAAGGCGTTCATCGACACGCGCATCCGCCCGCGCGACGGCGAGTATCGCGCGCAGCAGCGTGAGGGCGATCGCTGGAAGATACTGCCGGTGATCGAGGAAGTGAAGGCGGAGGCCAAGGCGGCCGGGCTTTGGAATTTCTTCATGCCGCCGCACTCGGGCCAGACCCATGTCGATGACAGCTTCGAGTTCCAGGGCACGCAGCTGACCAACCTCGAATATGCGCTGTGCGCGGAAGAGATGGGGCGGATCGGCTGGGCGTCGGAATGCTTCAATTGCTCCGCGCCGGACACGGGCAATATGGAAGTGTTCCACCGCTATGGTACGCGGGCGCAGAAGGATCGGTGGCTGGGGCCGCTGATGGAGGGTGAGATCCGCTCGGCCTTCCTAATGACCGAGCCGGCGGTGGCGAGCTCGGATGCGACCAATATCCAGACGCAGATGGTGCGCGACGGCGATCATTATGTGATCAATGGACGGAAATGGTGGAGCTCGGGCGTGGGCGACCCGCGCTGCGCAGTGTCGATCGTGATGGGCAAGACGAGTCCGGACGCCGCCAAACATGCCCAGCAGAGCATGATCCTGGTGCCGATGGACGCGCCCGGCGTGAAGATCGAGCGGATGCTTTCGGTTTTCGGGTATGATCATGCGCCGCATGGCCATGGCGAAGTGGTACTGGAGAATGTCCGGGTACCCGTCGATCACGTGCTGTTGGGCGAAGGGCGCGGGTTCGAGATCGCGCAGGGGCGGCTCGGGCCGGGGCGCATCCACCATTGCATGCGGACGATCGGCGTCGCCGAAGAGGCGATCGAGGCGATGTCCAAGCGGCTCGTCAGCCGTGTCGCCTTCGGCAAGCGGCTGTCGGATCACTCGGTGTGGGAGCAGCGGATCGCCCGCGCGCGCATCGATATCGAGATGACGCGGCTGCTCTGCCTCAAGGCGGCGGACATGATGGACAAGGCGGGCAACAAGGCGGCCCAGCTCGAGATCGCGATGATCAAGGTGCAGGCGCCGCAAATGGCGCTGCAGATCATCGACGACGCGATCCAGGCGCATGGCGGCGCGGGCGTTTCGGGCGACTTCCATCTGGCGCATGACTGGGCGGGCATCCGCACGCTGCGGCTCGCGGACGGTCCGGACGAGGTCCATGCCCGGGCGATCGCGCGGAACGAGTTCGGCAAGTATGCGGACTTCAAGGCGGATCGGATGTCGAGCGGGGACGTGGGGGTTTCGCGTTAGGTTCGTCATCCCGGCGAAAGCCGCGACCCAGAGCGAAAAAGACGACATCGCTTATGACCCTGGGCCCCGGCTTTCGCCGGGGTGACGGAAAGGGAGAAGAATGAAAGCAGCCGTTCTCTACGAAGCGGGCAAGCCGCTCGAGATCACCGAGGTTCGCGTCTCCAAGCCGGGCCCGCGCGAGGTGCTGATCCGCACCAAGGCGGTGGGCGTGTGCCGATCCGACCTGCACTTCGTCGACGGCGCCTTCCCGCACCCGGTGCCGACGGTGCCGGGGCATGAGGCGGCGGGCGTGATCGAGGCGGTGGGCAGCGATGTCGCGCACCTGAAGGTCGGCGACCATGTCATCACGTTCTTCACGGTGTTCTGCGGCAGCTGCGAGATGTGCGTGACGGGGCGGCCGTCGCTCTGCATCGATCCGTCGACCCGGCGCGCGGCAGATGCGGAGCCGCGGCTTTCGCTGGACGACGGCACCGCGCTGGCACCGTTCCTCAACCTCTCCGCCTTTGCCGAGCAGATGCTGGTGCATGAGAATGCCTGTGTAGCGATCTCGAAGGAGATGCCGCTGGATCGCGCCGCCTTGCTCGGCTGCGCGGTGATCACCGGCGCCGGCGCGATCTTCAACGACAGCCGGGTGCGGCCCGGCGAGAGCGTCGCGGTGATCGGCGCTGGCGGGATAGGCCTTGCGGCGATCAATGCGGCCAAGATCGCCGGGGCCGGGACGATCCTGGCGATCGATCCGGTGCCCGAGAAGCGCGAGCTGGCGCTCAAGCTGGGTGCGACGCATGCGCTCGACGCGATGGCCGAGGGATTGGCCAAGCAGGTGCTCAAGCTCACCGATGGCGGGGTGCACTACGCGATCGAGGCGGTCGGGCGGCCGAACACCGCCGAGCTGGCCTGGACGATCCTGCGCCGCGGGGGCACGGCGACGATCCTGGGGATGATCGCGCCGGGCGGCAATGTCAGCCTGCCCGGGCCGACCTTCCTGACCGGCAAGAAGATCCAGGGCTCGCTGCTGGGTTCGACGCGCTTCCCGATCGACATGCCGCGGCTGGTGCAGATGTATCTCGACGGGCTGCTCGACCTCGATACGATGGTCGCGGAGCGGATCAGGCTGGAGGACGTCAACGAAGCGCTCGACAAGCTGCGCAAGGGCGACAGCGTGCGTTCGGTGATCGAGTTCGCATGAGCGACCTGGATGAAGCCAAGCTCGAGACCTGGCTGGGAACCCATGTCGCGGGCTATGCGGGGCCGGCGAGCGTCACCAAGTTCCCCGGCGGGCAAAGCAATCCGACCTATCGGATCGATGCCGGATCGGGCGCCTATGTGCTCAGGCGCAAGCCGTTCGGGCCGATCCTGCCCTCGGCGCACGCGGTGGAGCGCGAATACAAGCTGATCGCTGCACTGCATCCGACGGGATTCCCGGTCGCGCGGCCCTATGGCTTATGCGAGGATCCGGAGGTGCTCGGATCGCCCTTCTATATCATGGAGATGGTCGAGGGGCGGACGCTGTGGGACGGATCACTGCCCGACATGGCGCCTGCGGATCGGACCGCGCATTACCACGGGATCATCGACACGCTCGCGGCACTGCATGCAGTGGATTACGAGGCGGTTGGGCTGGGCTCGTACGGCAAGCCGGGCAATTATTTCGCGCGGCAGGTCGAACGCTGGTCGAAGCAGTACCGGATGAGCCAGACCGACGCGCTGCCCGAGGTCGAGCGGCTGATCGAGTTCCTGCCGCGCACTGTGCCCGAGCAGACGCGGACGAGCATCGTCCATGGCGACTTCCGCATCGACAACGTGATCTTTGACGCGGACGGTCCGCGCATCCTGGCAGTGCTCGACTGGGAGCTGTCGACGCTCGGCGATCCGCTGGCGGACTTCTCCTATTTCCTGATGAGCTGGGTGACCGAGCCAGAGGGGCGTTCGGGCGTGAAGGGGCTTACGGGTCCGGAGACGGGCATCCCAACGATCGAGCAGGTGGTGGCGCGCTATTGCGCAGCCACGGGGCGCGAGGGGGTGCCCGACCTCAACTGGTATTTCGCGTACAACCTCTTCCGGCTGGCCGGGATCGTGCAGGGCATCAAGAAGCGCATGATCGACGGCAATGCGTCGAGCGCCCAGGCGGCGAAGACGGTGGAGCGCCTGCCCGGGCTGGTTGCGGCGGCGTGGCATTTTGCGCAGGAGGCGGGGGCATGAAGCCACAACCGTCATCCCGGCGAGAGCCGGGACCCAGAGCCAAGAGCGGCACGGCAGAGAATCCTGGCCCCTGGCTTTCGCCGGGTGACGATCAAGGGAAGGCATAGGTGAGCGGATTGTTCGACCTGACCGGCAAGGTGGCGATCGTCACGGGGTCGTCGCGCGGGATCGGCAAGGCTTCGGCCGCGGCGCTGGCGGCACAAGGCGCCAAGGTGGTGATCTCCAGCCGCAAGCAGGATGCCTGCGACGAAGTGGGTGCGGAGCTCAACGCGCGACATGGCGAGGGTACCGCGCTGGCGGTGGCGGCGAGCATCTCGGACAAGGATGCGCTGCGACATCTGGTCGAGGAGACGCGGCGCGTGTTCGGACGAGTCGACGTGCTGGTCTGCAACGCGGCGTCCAATCCCTATTACGGACCGCTCGAGGGGATCGCGGACGACCAGTTCCGCAAGATCCTCGACAACAATATCCTCTCCAATCACTGGCTGATCCAGATGGTGGCGCCGGAGATGCGGCAGCGGCGCGAGGGATCGATCGTGATCATCTCCTCGATCGGCGGCCTGCGCGGATCGCCGGTGATCGGAGCGTATAATGTATCCAAGGCGGCGGATTTGCAGCTGGCCCGCAACTATGCGGTCGAGTTCGGACCGGACAATGTGCGGGTGAACTGCATCGCGCCGGGCCTGGTGAAGACCGACTTCGCCAAGGCGCTGTGGGAGGATCCCGAGCGGATCGCGGCGACCAACGCGACCACGCCTTTGCGCCGGATCGGCGAGCCGGAGGAGATTGCCGGCGCCGTCGTATATCTGGCGAGCCGGGCCAGCGCGTTCATGACTGGCCAGGCGATGGTAATCGACGGGGGAGTAACGATCTGATGCGGTTCGAAGGCAAGGTCGCGATCGTCACGGGTGCGGGTTCCGGGATCGGGCGGGCGACCGCGCAGGCGTTTGCCGGAGCCGGCGCGATGGTGGTTGCAGCGGACCTCAGCACTTCGGTCGACGAGACCGTGGCGGGGCGCGATAACATGCTCGCCGTTCACATGGACGCAGGTGACGAGGCGGACGTCGAGCGGCTGGTCGCCACCGCGGTCGAACATTTCGGCGGTCTCGACATCTTCCATGCCAATGCCGGCATCTCGGGCGGCGCGACGGGCATTTTCGATACGCCGGTGGAGCTGTGGACCGAGGTGCTGCGCGTGAACCTGATCGGACCGGCGCTCGCGATCAAGCATGCGGGTCCGCGGATCGTCGAGCGCGGTGGCGGTGCCATCATTTGTACCGCGAGCGTCGCCGGGCTGCGCTCGGGCGCTGGCGGGCCGGCTTATTCGGCGAGCAAGGCGGGGGTGATCAACCTGGTCCAGAGCGCCGCGCAGCAGTTCGCCGGATCGGGCGTGCGCGTGAATGCCATCTGCCCGGGGCTGATCGAGACGGGGATGACGCAGCGCGCGTTCGACTATGCCCGCGAGAACGGCAAGGAAGACAAGCTCGGGCGGCTCAATCCGCTGCGCCGTGCGGGTGCGCCGGAGGAGATTGCGCGGGTGGCGCTGTTCCTTGCCTCGGACGAGGCGAGTTACGTCAATGGCCAGGCCTGGGTGGTGGACGGCGGGCTCTCGTCCAGCCATCCGGTGACGCGGCAGGAATTCGGCAAGCCCGCCTTCTGATTGACTCGGGCCCAGCCGCTTCGCACTCTCCCCGCCAACAGAGGGAGAGCGCGCATGAAATGGCTATTGGCGACAGTCTCGCTGATTTCGGCACCGGCGTTCGCGCAGCTGGCGATCCCGGTCGCCGCCGCGCAGGAGATCGTGGTGACCGGCTCGCGGCGCCAGGCGGACGATTATTCGGACACGATGCCGATCATCACCCTGCGCCGGACCGCCGATTTCGCGGTGCAGGAAGTCAAGGTCGCCGGCGACACGCGCGAGGCGAGCAAGCGCCGCGACGAGATCTATGCGATGATCCGCGGCGCGATCGACCTGGCGGCCAAATATGATGTCGAGCTGGCGACGGGTGAATATATCGTCGAGCCGCTGACGCTCGCCAACTACAGGAACCTGCCGCTGTCGAACGATGGGCGGCCCGACACCGACAAGACGGCGTTCCTGGTGAAGACCCGGCTTGCGCCCGGCGTCGACGCAAAGACCGCGCTCGACCGGATCACGCGCTTCCTCAAAGCGGTGCCCAGCGTCGGCCGGGCGGAGATGAGCGAGAAGGACGACCTCACGCTGTCGGTGGTCAATCCCGACCAGTATCGCCCGCAGATCATCGGGCTGATCGCCGCCGATGCCGAGGCGACGGCCGCCAAGTTCGGCGCCGGCTATGGCGTGGAGGTGCGCGGGCTCGACCGGCCCGTCGAATGGGCCCGGGCGAGCCTGACCGAGGTGTTCCTGTACCTGCCCAGCGCCTATGTGGTGCGGCCGAAGAACTAGAGCTCGACCGCGCCCTTGAACACCGGAACGCAGCGTCCGGCGACGCTGGCGCGAATGCCTTCGCTGGCGCGCCAGGCGCGGACGGTGAGATTGCTCGGGCGGCCCATCTCGACGCCCTGGCGAGACTCGAAGCGCGCGGTCTCTTCCTCGCCGAACGACAGCAGCAGTGCCCCGAGGGTGGCGTTTGCGCTACCGGTGGCGGGGTCTTCCCAGGTGCCGGTGAGCGGCGAGAACATGCGGGCGCGGATGCGCGCCTCCTCGCGCGCATAAAGGAAAATCGACAGGCGGGTGGCGATATCGCGCTCCTGGCCGGCGAGGCGCTGATAGGCGGCGATGTCGGGCCGGGCAAAGCCAAGCGCTTCCTCGGTCACTTCGACGAAGACGAAATCGACCCCTGTGCTGGCGCGGGTAGGTGGGTGCGTGGTGGTGACGATGTCCGCTGGGTCGAGGCTGAGGCACGCGGCGATGTCGGGCACCGGCAGCGTGCCGAGCAGTTGAAGCGGCTGCGGCGCGTCGATCTCCGCGCCGCGGATGTGGCCCTGCGCATCACGCTCGATACGAATCTCGACCAGCCCCGCTATCTCCTCGAAGCGCAACGTGTCGCCGGCATCCGGACGCAGGCAGGCCAGGACATAGCCGGTGCCGACATTGGGATGGCCGGCGAACGGCATCTCGGCGGTGCGGTTGAAGATGCGGACGCGCGCGGTGTTTGCCGGATCGGCAGGCGGCAGGACGAAGGTCGTCTCGCTATAGTTCATCTCCGCAGCGAGTGCCTGCATCTCGGCGTCGCTCATCCCTTGCGCATCGGAGAACACGGCAAGCGGGTTGCCACCGAAGCGCGTCTCGGTGAACACGTCGAGAGTGACATAGGCGAAGCGACGCGGGGGAGTTTCCATGCGCCGCTCTTAGCTATTCCTCACGCAGCCTTACCAGCCCTTCCTGGGCGACGCTGGCGACGAGACGGCCGTCCTGGGCGTAGATGCGGCCGCGGTTGAAGCCACGCGAATGGCCGGCCCAGGGGCTGTCGGTGGTGTAGAGCAGCCATTCGTCGAAGCGGAACGGCTCGTGCAGCCAGACGGCGTGGTCGAGGCTGGCGGTCTGAACGCCGCCGTTCATCCAGCTGACGCCGTGCGGGAGCGTGCAGGTGCCGAGCAGGGTCATGTCGGTGGCGTAGGTGAGCATCGCGCGGTGGAGCGCGGGATCGTCGGGCAGGGGCGCGACGACGCGGAACCAGCTGCTCTGGACGGGCTCCGACTTGACCGGCTTGAACCAGTTGCGCGGGTTTACCGGGCGGATCTCGATCGGTCGGGCGCGCAGGAAGAAGCGGCGGAATTTCTCCGGCACTTCGTCGCGGATCGCCTCGCGCAGGTCGCGCTCGGACTGTAGCTCGTCGGGGCCGGGCACGTCGGGCATGTCGAACTGGTGGTGGAGTCCCTCCGCCGGCGCCTGGAAGCTCGCGGTCATGTTGAGGATCGGCTTGCCGCCCTGCATCGCGATGACCCGGCGATTGGCGAAGCTGCGCCCGTCGAAATCGCGGACGACGCGGTAGATGATCGGGTGGTTCTCGTCGCCCGGCCGCATGAAATAGGCGTGGAGCGAGTGCGCCGCCTTGTCGTCCTCGATCGAGCGCTGCGCCGCCTGGAGCGCCTGGGCGATCACCTGCCCGCCGAACACGCGGCCGACCCCGCCCGGCTGGCGGGGGCCGCGATAGAGGTCGGTATCGATGCGCTCGACGTCGAGCAGCGTTGCGAGCTGACCGACAAGGTCGGCGGGGTCGGTGGCGCGTTCTTCAGTCATGCGCGCGCTCCCCTCCGTCATCCCGGCGAAAGCTGGGACCCAGGGTCACAGGCGACACGGCAGAGTAACCCTGGGCCCCGGCTTTCGCCGGAGTGACGGACAGGAGGCTGGCGCCGTTCGTCATCAATACCCAGCCGCCTCGGCCAGCGCATTGGCGTGGAAGTTGGTGTCGCCGAACATCTCGGCGAGGACGCGGGCGCGCTTCATGAAGAAGCCGATGTCGTACTCGTCGGTCATGCCGATGCCGCCATGCATCTGGACACCTTCCTGCACCGCGAGGGTGGTGGCAAGGCCGGTCATCGCCTTGGCGACCGCGACGGCTTCCGCCGCGACGCTTAGGTGTTCTGGGCCGGCATCGAGCAGCTGCTGCGCCTTGAGGACGGCGGCGCGGGCGACTTCCAGCTCGCTGTAGAGGTGCGCGGCGCGGTGCTGGAGCGCCTGGAAGCTGCCGATCGCGACGCCGAACTGCTTGCGTTCGCGCAGATAGGAGACGGTCATGTCCATCGCGCCGCCGCCGACGCCGACCATCTCGGCCGAAGCGCCGGTGCGGCCCGCGGCGAGCAGGCGGGCGAGGGGGCCATCGCCCTGATCGACTTCGCCGATCACCGCATCGGCATCGACTTCGACGCCGTCGAGCTGGAGGCGCGCGGCGATGGAAGAGTCAGCGAGGCGTTCGGGCGTGGCGGTGAGGCCGGACGCGTCGCCGGGGACGGCGAAGAGCGTGGTGCCATTGTCGGTCCTGGCGGCGACGAGCAGCAGGTCGGCGACATGGCCGTGCGTGACGAACCGCTTGGCGCCGGTGAGGCGGAAGCCGTTGCCGGCGCGCTCGGCCCGCATCTCGATCTTGCCGTTGTGTTTCGCGCTCTCGTCGATCGCAAGCGCGGCGACGGTCTCGCCGGTGAGAATGCCGGGATACCAGAGCTGGGCGGCAGCGGTGCCCTTCAGCGCCTCCACCGCGGCGACGGCGGTGGCGAGGAAGGGGGAGGGCGAGAGGTTGCGGCCGATCTCCTCGAGCACCACGCCCGCTTCGACATGGCCGAGGCCGAGGCCGCCGTCGGCCTCGGGGATCAAGATGCCGGTGAAGCCCATCTCGGCGAACTGCTTCCACAGCGGGCGCGAGAAGCCGGTGGCGTCGTTCGCGTCACGCAGTGCGCGCATATGGGCGACCGGGGCTTCCGAGGCGACGAAGTCCTTCGCGGTGTCGCGGAGCATGGTCTGGTCGTCGTTGAGGTAGAGGGGCATCTTGCTTCTCTTTCGTCATCCCCGCGAAAGGCGGGAATCCAGGGTAACCGAGCGAGCCGTTCGTGGCTCTGGATCCCCGCCTTCGCGGGGATGACGGCTACGAAGGCAAATCCAAGATCCGCTTGGCGATGATGTTCAGCTGGATCTCGCTGGTGCCGCCCTCGATCGAGTTCGCCTTGGTGCGCAGCCAGGCGCGGGGCGCGGCGCCGTGGGCGCTGTCCTCGCTTTCCCATTCGAGCGCGTCGCTGCCGCCGGCGGTCATCTGGAGCTCGTGGCGGGTCTTGTTCAGCTCGGTGCCGTAGTACTTCATCATCGAGGGCTGGGCGGGGTGCGCCTGGCCGGCCTTGAGTTCGTCGATGAACTTCTCGGACATCGCAGCGAAGGCCCGGGAGCGGACCTGGAACAGCGCGATCTGGGCGCGCAGGATCGGATCGACGCCCTTGCGCGCGGCCTCGACCAGCGGGTCCTTGCCGCCACCGCCCAGGCCGAAGCCCGAGATCATCTCGCGCTCATGGCCGAGCAGATATTTGGCGACGTCCCAGCCCTTGTTGAGCGTGCCGAGCAGGTTCGCCTTGGGCACCTCGACATTGTCGAAGAAGGTCTCGCAAAAGGGCGAGTTGCCGCTGATCAACAGGATCGGCTTGGTCGAGACGCCGGGCGAGGCCATGTCGAACAGCAGGAAGCTGATGCCGGCCTGCTTGACGGTCTTGTCGGTGCGGACGAGGCAGAAGATCCAGTCGGCCTTGTCGGCGTAGCTGGTCCACACCTTCTGCCCGTTGACCAGGAAATGGTCGCCCTTGTCCTCGGCGCTGGTCTGCAGCCCGGCGAGGTCGGAGCCGGCATTGGGCTCGCTATAGCCCTGGCACCAGCGGATCTCGCCCCGGGCGATCTTGGGCAGATGGTCGAGCTTCTGCTCCTCGGTGCCGTACTTCAGCAGCGCCGGGCCGAGCATCGAGATGCCGAAGCTGTTGAGCGGATTGCGCGCGTTGATGCGCTTCAGCTCCTCGCGGAGGATCTTGGTCTCGGCCGGCGAGAGCCCGCCGCCGCCATAGGCGCTGGGCCAATCGGGCACGGTCCAGCCGCGCGACGCCATGCGATCGAGCCAGAGCTTCTGGTCCGGATGCGCATATTCCGGGTTGCGGCCGCCCCAAGTGGTTTCCTTTTCCGACTTGGGCGCGGTGCGCATTTCCGGCGGGCAATTTGCCTCCAGCCAGGCGCGGGTTTCGGCGCGGAAGGTATCCAGATCCTCTGCCATCTTATTTTTTCCTTCTAACCCTCTCCCCTCCGGGGAGAGGGTTGGGAGAGGGGCAGGAGGGGAGAGTGCGTCGCACTTCCCCTCTCCCCGACCCTCTCCCCGGAGGGGAGAGGGAATAGGTTGCCTACTTGTTGAACTTCTCGCCCTTTTCCGCCTTTTCGCGGAGCAGGGGCGCGACTTCGAAGCCGAACTTCTCCAGGCCCTCAACGATCTTCTTGAGACCCTCGGTATCGGCCCAGAACATCGGGCCGCCGCGGTACGGAGGCCAGCCATAGCCGTACACCCACACCACATCGATGTCCGAGGCGCGCTGGGCCATCTTCTCGGCGAGGATCAGCGCGCCTTCATTGACCATGGTGTAGAGCGTGCGGACGACGATCTCCTCTTCGGTGATCTCGTGCGCAGGGACGTTCAGCTTCTCGCGCCACTCGGCGATCAGCTCGGCGACGCGCGGGCTGTTCGAGGGGGTGCGCTTCTCATCATAATCGTAGAAGCCGGCGCTCTTCTTCTGGCCCCAGCGGCCCTCGGCAGCGAGCGCGTCGCGGATGTTCTCGATCCGGTTCGGGTCGCGGTGCCAGCCGATGTCGACGCCGGCAAGATCGGCCATCTGGAACGGGCCCATCGGCATGCCGAACGCGACATGGACCTTGTCGATCTGCTCGGGCGTGGCGCCTTCGAGCAGCATCTTGTTGGCCTCGACCTGGCGCGGCATCAGCATGCGGTTGCCGATGAAGCCATAGGTGACGCCGGCGATGACGGCAACTTTCTTGATCTTCTTCGAGATCGCCATCGCCGTGGCGAGCACGTCGTCGGCGGTCTTGGCGCCGCGGACGATCTCGAGCAGCTTCATGATGTTGGCCGGCGAGAAGAAGTGCAGGCCCAGCACGTCCTGCGGGCGGCTCGTGACGGCGGCGATCTCGTCGATGTTGAGGTACGACGTGTTGGACGCCAGGATCGCGCCCGGCTTGGCGATCTTGTCGAGCTTGCCGAAGATGTCCTTCTTCACGTCCATGTTCTCATAGACGGCCTCGATGATAAGGTCGCACTCGGCGAGATCGTCGAAATTGAGGGTCGGCTTGAGCAGGCCCATCGCGCCTTCGACCTGTTCGGCGGTCATGCGACCCTTGGCGGCGGTCGCCTCGTAATTCTTGCGGATCACGCCGGTGCCGCGGTCGAGCGCGTCCTGCGCCATCTCGACGATGGTCACCGGCACGCCGGCCGAAAGGAAGTTCATCGAGATGCCGCCGCCCATCGTGCCGGCGCCGATCACGCCGACGCGCTTGATGTCGCGCAGCGCGATGTCGTCGGCGATGCCGTCGATCTTGGCGGCCTTGCGCTCGGCGAAGAAGATGTGGCGCAGCGCCGCGGACTGCGTGCCCATGATCAGCTTCATGAAGCCCATGCGCTCGGCCTGGACGCCTTCGGCATAGGGCTTGCCGGCGGTCTGTTCGATCAGGTCGACGATCGTGTTGGGGGCGTCCATGCCGCGGAAGCGCTTGGCGTTGGCCTTGCGGAAAGCCTCGAACACGGCGGGATCGACGGTGACCGGCCGCTCGCTCGAGCGCGAGACCGGCTTGCCGATCACTTCGTTCGCGAAGGCGACGGCGTCGGCGAGGAGGTTGCCCTCGGTCGCGAGTCGATCGACCAGGCCGGCTGCCTTGGCCTGCTCGGCGGAAATGGGATCACCCTTGGTCGCCATTTTGAGCGCGACTTCGACGCCCGCGACGCGTGGCATGCGCTGGGTGCCGCCGGCGCCGGGCAGGATGCCGAGCTTGACTTCGGGCAGGCCGAACTTCGCCGAAGGCACCGCGATGCGGTAATGTGAGGCGAGGGCGACTTCGCAGCCGCCGCCGAGCGCGGTGCCGTGGACCGCGGCGATCACCGGCTTGTCGAGCGCCTCGATCTGGTCGACCAGCACGGGAAGCGAAGGCTCCTGCATCGGCTTGCCGAACTCGGTGATGTCCGCGCCGGCGAAGAAGGTCTTGCCCGCGCAGGTGATGACGACCGCCTTGATGCTGTCGTCGTTCTTCGCTTCCTCGATGCCGGCCTGCAGGCCCTGGCGGACTGCGGCGCCGAGCGCGTTCACCGGCGGATTGTCCGAAGTGAGGATCAGGACGTCGCCCTGGCGGGTGGTGGTGATTACGGACATTTTCTTCTCCGAGCTTCTTATTTCGTCATTCCGGCGAAAGCCGGGAACCAGAGTTGCAATACGATGCCCCTGTGACCCTGGGTCCCGGCTTTCGCCGGGATGACGGGGAAGGGGCGGGATTCAGTCATCAGTTTCAGTCATTCAGGGCCGAATAGATCAGCGTCTTCAGCTCACGCCGGATCGGGTAGAGCATGGACGGCGAGAATTGCGTCATGAAGACCATCGAGATCTGCTCGACGGGATCGATGAAGAACGAGGTCGAGAACATCCCGCCCCAATAATATTCGCCCACCGAGCCGGGGATCATTGCCTTGGCCGGGTCCATGGTGATCGCGAAGCCCAGGCCGAAGCCGGTGCCGGCGTTGGTGGTCTCGCTGAACAGCGACTTGGACATGGTGTTGAGGTCCGAACCGCCCGGCAGGTGATTGACCGTCATCAGCTCGATCGTCTTGCGGCTGACCAGGCGGGTGCCGCCCAGCTCGCCCTTGTTCAGGAAGAAGTTGTTGAAGCGGTTGTAGTCGAGCGTGGTGGAGACGAGACCGCCGCCGCCGGAGACGAGGCGGGGTTCCTTCGACCAAAGGCTGTCGGCGCCGCGATCGTACATCACGCGGCCCTTGCCCGGCGCCAGCGCCCAGCAATCGGCGAGGCGATCGGTCTTGTCGGCGGGGACCACGAAGCCGGTGTCGTCCATGCCGAGCGGGGCGAAGATGCGCTGCTCGAAGAAATCGCCGAGCTTCATGCCCGAGACGCGCTCGACCACTGCGCCGAGGACGTCGGTGGAGACCGAGTAGTTCCATTCGGTGCCGGGCGAGAATTCCAGCGGGATCTCGCCGAGCGCGGCGATGAAACCGTTTAGATCGAGATTGCCGTGCCAGTCCTCGATCTTGCCGGCCCGATAGGCGGCATCGATGTTGGTGCGGTTCTGGAAGCTGTAGGTGAAGCCCGAGGTGTGGCGCAGCAGATCGATCATCCGCAGCGGCTCTTCGGTGGGCGTGGTCTGATAGGGCACGCCACCGCCGCCGGCCTTGAACACGCCGAGGTTCTTGAGCTCGGGCAGGACGTGGTGGACGGGCGTGTCGAGGCCGACCAACCCCTCTTCGAGCAACATCATGAAGGCGAGGCTGGTGACCGGCTTCGTCATCGAGGCGATGCGGAAGATCGTGCCCTCGTCGATCGGCGCGCCGCCGTCGCGGGCTGCACCCTGGCTCGAGAAATGCACGATCTCGCCGTTTCGCGCGATGAGCAGCTGAGCGTGCGGGAGCTTGCCCGAGTCGAGATAGCGGGCCTTCAGATACGGATCGATCCTGGCCAGGCGGGCCGCGTCGAAACCCTGCGTTTCGGGCTTGGCAAGTTTCATGCGGCTGGCATACCTCTCATTCGAAACCGGTGACTCGCGTCTTCGTGCGGACGTGCTTCCCCTATTGCCTTGAGCGCGCGATGAATCAACACTAACGTTGTTTACGGTACGGCATCCGATGCCAAACCCAACATTCTAGAAACATAACGCACATAAGCCGGAGAGAATCGCCTTGGCCCCCGAACCGATCGTGCCGCTCGACCCCAATTGGCCCGCAATGTCGCTGGCGCAAGTGAAGGGCGCGCTGACCGCGCCAGGCGGGCGCTTCGAGATGGACGAACTGGAGATCCGCGGCGTGCCGACGCGGGTGTGGAAGAACGCGCCGCCGACGCTCGGCGTGCTCCAGCAGCTGGCCCGGCTCTATGGCGACCGCGTCTTCACCATCTATGAGGACGAGCGCGTCACCTATGAGGCCAATTACCGGGCGGTGTGCCATCTCGCCCAGCGGCTCAGCGAGATGGGGGTGGCGAAGGGCGACCGCGTCGCGCTGGCGATGCGCAACCTGCCCGAATGGCCGACTATCTTCTTCGCCGCGGTGAGCCTGGGCGCGATCATCGTGCCGCTCAATGCCTGGTGGACCGGCGGCGAGCTCGAGTACGGCATGAAGGACTCCGGCGCGAAGGTGCTGTTCGTCGATGCCGAGCGGCATGCGCGGCTGAAGGACTGCTACGACCAGCTGCCCGATCTGGAGCGCGTGGTGGTGAGCCGCAGCAGCGAGGAACTGGGCGGCAAGGTCAGCCGGCTCGAAGTGCTGATCGGCACGCGGCACGACTGGGCGAGCCTGCCCGACATTCCCTTCCCGCAAGTGGCGGTGGGTCCCGAGGACGATGCGACGATCTTCTATACCAGCGGCACCACCGGCAATCCCAAGGGGGCGATCGGCACGCACCGCAACATCTGCACCAACATATTGTCGAGCGGCTACAGCGCGGCGCGGGCAATGCTGCGCCGGGGCGAGATGCCGCCGGCGGTGATCCCGCACAAGGTGGGGCTGCTCGTCATCCCGCTGTTCCACGTCACGGCGTGCAGCGCGGCGCTGATGGGGGGCATCGCGACTGGGCAGACGGTAGTGTTCATGCGCCGCTGGGACGCCGAAAAGGCGATGGCGGTGATCCAGGACGAGAAGGTGACCTTCACCGGCGGCGTGCCGACGATCGCCTGGCAGCTGCTCGAGCATCCGGCGCGCGACCAATATGACCTCTCCAGCCTGGAGGCGATCTCCTATGGCGGCGCGCCTTCCGCACCCGAGCTGGTCAAGCGCATCTATGAGGAATTCGGCGCGCTGCCCGGCAATGGCTGGGGGATGACCGAGACGATGGCGACGGTGACCCAGCATAGCGGCGAGGATTACCTCACGCGCCCGACCAGCGCGGGCCAGCCGGTGGCGGTGGCGGATCTCAAGATCATGACGGTCGAGGGCGACCGCGAACTTCCCGTTGGCGAAGTCGGCGAGCTGTGGGCCAGCGGGCCGATGATCGTTAAGGGCTATTGGAACAAGCCGGAGGCGACGGCGGAGACCTTTGTCGATGGCTGGGTGCGCACCGGCGACCTCGCGAAGCTCGATGAAGAGGGATTCCTCTACATCGTCGATCGGGCCAAGGACATCATCATCCGCGGTGGCGAGAACATCTATTCGAGCGAAGTCGAGGACGTGCTCTACGCCTTCCCCGGCGTGACCGACGCCGCGCTGATCGGCGTGCCGCACCGGACGCTGGGGGAGGAACCGGTGGCGGTGGTCCATATGGCGCGCGGCACCAGCGCGACCGAGGCGGAGTTGCAGGACTTCGTCCGCGCGCGGCTCGCCGGGTTCAAGGTGCCGGTGCAGGTCCGCTTCGTGGGCGACACGCTGCCGAGGAATGCCAATGGCAAGATCCTGAAGAAGGACCTGCGCGCGCTGTTCGTCGGAGAGGCGGCCGCCTGAGTCACAATTGCGCTGGCCGACGGGGTGCGGTGCGCTAGGATCGGCATCTGAGGGAGACTTCGGATGTATTCCAATCGCCGCGCATTCCTTGGGGCCGCTGTCGCCGCTTTGTCCGTGCCGCAAATGGCCCGGGCGGCACGGTGGCAGTCCGCGCCGTCCTTCCCGCCGGTCGATGCCCGCAGCGTATGGCTGGTCGGCGATTCCGCGCCGCCCGATCCCGCCGCGATGTCTGCCCGACTGGCGGAGCTGGCCGGCAAGGGGACGGTTCGCGACGGCTATCTGAACGGCGGTGCGGTCGAAGCGCTGGAGGAGGCGTTTGCGGCTTATCTCGGCAAGGAAGCCTGCGCCTTCTTCCCGACGGGCACGCTCGCCAACAATGTCGCGTTGCGCGTGCTGTGCGCCGATGCGCCGCATGCGCTCTGCCAATATGACAGCCATCTCTACCGCGACGAGAGCAACATGGCGCAGCGTATGGCGGGCATCAACCTGGTGCCGCTGGCGGCGGGTCGGGTCACGCCGGCGCAGGAGGAGCTGATCGCGGCGTTCGATGCGGCGGAGAAGGGCCCCTATGCGCTGAAGGTCGGCGCGATCTCGCTGGAGAGCCCGGTGCGGCGGCTCGAGGGCGGGTTGATCCCGCAGGCGCGCATCGGCGAGATCGCCGCATTGGCTGCCGCGCATGGCACACGGATGCATCTCGATGCCGCGCGGCTGTTGCTCGCGCCGCCCTCGCTCGACCGCAAGGCCTATGTCGCGCCGTTCGAGACGGTCTATGTTTCGCTCTACAAATATCTCGGCGCGCCGTTCGGCGCGGTGCTGGCCGGGCCGGCGGCGACGATCGCCAAGGCGCGCGAGTGGCGGCACCTTTATGGCGGGCTGATCTATCAGTGCTGGGCGCCTGCATTGTTCGCACTCGACGGGTTGCAGCGCTTCCCCGAGAGCATCGCCAAGGCGCATGGCGCCGCGGAGACGCTGTTCGCCACGCTGGAACGCAGCGGCAGGGTGAAGCGCCGGGCCAATCCGGACGCTTCGAACATCTACCGGCTGGAGATGCCGCAGGCGCTGGCCGAGGCCGCGTTCGAGCGCGGGCGGATCGCGGGGGTGCGGATCGGGCGGTGGGAGAAGGGAGCCGTCCCGTTTTTCGTCAACGAGACGCTCCTGCGCCGGCCCGTGGAGGAATATGTGAAGCTGTTCCTGGGTTAGCCTGGGGTGACGACGGAGAGGACGGCTTGCCGCCAGCCGGCGAGCCGCGCCTTGCGCTGATCTTCCTCCAGCTTCGGCTCGAAGGTGCGCCCCGCGCCGCGCATCGCCGCGGCGTCTTCCAGCCCCTTGAACATGCCGCAGCCGATGCCCGCCAGCATCGCGGCGCCCAGCGCGGTCGTCTCGGCGAAGTCCGGGCGGTCGACCGGGATCGCCAGGATGTCGGCCAGGTCCTGGGCGATCCAGTCGTTGGTGACCATGCCGCCGTCCACCCGCAGGCGCGACCAGTCCGCGCCGTCGGCGGCGAAGGCGGTCTTCAGGTCGTGGCTCTGGTGCGCCATCGCCTCCAGCGCGGCGCGGACGATATGGGCGCGGGTGGCGGAAAAGCTGATACCCGAAATCGCGGCGCGCGCGTCGGGCTCCCACCAGGGCGCGCCCAGGCCGGACAAGGCGGGGACGAGGTAGACGCCGCCATTGTCCTTCACCGAGCGGGCCAGGGCTTCGGTCTCCTGCGCATTTCCGATCAGCTGGACCGCGTCGCGCAGCCACTGGACCAGGCTGCCGGCGACGAACACCGAGCCTTCGATGGCATAGGTGCGCCGGCCGTTCAGCTGCCAGAGCACCGTAGCGAGCAGGCGGTTCCTGGAGGAGGGCGGGGCGGTGCCGGCGTTGGTGAGGACGAAGGCGCCGGTGCCGAAGGTCGCCTTGGTGTCGCCGCGTGTCAGGCAGGCCTGGCCGATCGTCGCGGCCTGCTGATCGCCAGCCAATCCGCAGATCGGGATATCGCCGCCGAAAAGCTTGGTGGTGCCGAATTGGCCGGCGCAGTCGACGATCTCGGGGAGCGCATCGCGGGGCGCGGAGAACGTTTCGAGCAGCCCGTCGCTCCAGCCGCCCGAGCCCAGGCCCATCAGGAGCGTGCGCGAGGCGTTGGTCGCGTCGGTGATATGGAGGCCGCCGGTGAGCTTCCACACCAGCCAGCTCTCGATCGTGCCGATCGCCAGCCGGTCGCCGACGCCCTTGAGCTGCGGCCAATGCTGCATGGCCCACGCGATCTTGGTGCCCGAGAAATAGGGGTCGAGCAGCAGGCCGGTACGCGCCTGGACGCCCGGCTCCTCGCCCGCATCGCGCCAGGCGCGGCACATGGCAGCGCTGCGGCGGTCCTGCCAGACGATGGCGGGAGCGAGCGGTTCGCCGGTGGTCTTGTCCCAGAAGACGATCGTCTCGCGCTGGTTGGTGATGCCGATCGCGGCGATATGCTCAGGCCCGCCGGCCTCGCGCACCATCGCCATCGCGCACTCCAGCGTGCGCTTCCAGATTTCGTTGGCGTCATGCTCGACCAGGCCGGGACCCGGATAATGCTGGGTGAGTTCGGCGCTGTGGCTGCCCAAGCACTTGCCCGTAGGTGCGAACAGCATCGCGCGGGTGGATGTCGTGCCCTCGTCGAGGACCAGGATGTTTTCGCCCATGGCGGGAGGCTAGCGGGTCTCCGATAATGCGCAACGCCCGCGTGGCTGCGGTGGCGCGCGAATGACGCTATGCATGGCGCATGACCGCAACGCCCGCGAACACGCTCAAGCGCTTCACCACCCTGGCCGCAGCGATCGACATGCTCGTCCATGAGCGGCTCGCGCTGCTGAGCCCTTCGACATGGAAGGATACCAACGACGTCGCCTTCCTTGAGGAATATGCGCGACAGCGGCACCTTCGGCATGGGCGCGCGGCACGGCTGTTCGCGGCCTGTTTCACGCAATCGCCGGAGACCTATCATCACTGGCAGGTTTTCGCGGCGAACAACGAAGGGGTCTGCATCGAAATCGACAAGCGGGCGCTGCTGACGGGGCTGCTCGGCGACGACCGATATTATTGGCGCGACATGGCCTATGTTTCGCTCGACAAGCTGCGCAAGATGCGGTCGCTGGCGCTGGAGGACCTGCCGTTCCTCAAGCGATACGGGTTTCGTGACGAGCGCGAGTTCCGCCTGATCTACGAAGGCGACGATCCCGACACCATTGTACATCACGTGCCGATCGAGCGGGCCTGGGTTACGCGGATCATGCTCAACCCTTGGCTTCCCAACGAGTTGGCCGCGGGAGTGAAGCTCGCATTGCGCGCCTTGCCCGGCTGCGCAGACCTGAAGGTTGGACGGACGACCCTGATCGACAATGCGCGATGGAAGGCGGCGCTCGGGGATGTCGATGACTACGAACCGATGCTCGGCCCGCCGCCTAAATCCATATGACGTTGCCCCGGCGATTCGCGCGGCCTAGGGTGGCATCAGCGAGGGAAGGGCAGACGTGATCGACAAGAGCGGTACTATCGGCGGCGAACTCGAGGGGGAGAAACTGCCCGTCGCTGTCGCCGGGGCGCCGTCGCCCGGACCCACGGCGCAGGAGAACATCGGCGATATCCAGAAGCGCGACCGGCTGATGGCGGCGATGACGCTGATCGCCGGCATCGGGCTGCTGCTCGCACTGCCCTTCGCGCTGCAAGCCGGGGCGGTGTTCTTCCTGCCGCTGACCACCGCGCTGGTGATCGCGATCGCGCTGGTGCCGCTGCTCGAATGGCTTGAGCGTCGCCGCATGCCCGCGCCGATCGCCGCGTTCATCTGCGTGCTGCTGTTCCTTGTCGCGGCGAATGTCGCGCTGGCATCGATCGTCGTGCCGGCCTGGCAGTGGATCCGCGATCTTCCGGCCAAGATTCCGCAGATCCAGGAGAATCTGAAGCCGTTGATCGAGTTCTACGCGAATCTCGACAGCTTCGTGAACAAGACGGTGATGAACTTCGCCTCGGCGCCGATGAAGCAGCCCGAAGTGATGGCTGCGACGCCGCCGCGCTCGCTGATCGACCTTTTCGCCACCTCGGCGCCGTCGGCGCTGGTCGAGATGTTCTTCGCCATTCTCGTCATCTATTTCTTCCTCTCGGGCTGGACGCGGCTGCGACGCAACGCGATCACCAGCCGGGCGAGCTTCGGCGGCGCGATGGCGACCGCGCGGGTGATCCAGGACGTGGTGGACGATACCTCGGCCTATCTGGGCACGATCACGCTGATCAACCTGACCCTGGGGCTGATCGTCGCGGGCGTGCTCTGGGCTATCGGCATGCCGACGCCGCTGATGTGGGGCGGCATCGTCACCTTGCTCAACTACATTCCCTATTTCGGGCCGGTGTTCGCCGCGCTGCTGCTCGCCATGGGCGGGCTGATGACCTTCTCCGACCTGGGCTGGGCGTTCGTGCCGCCGATCGTGCTGATCGCCTGCCACCTGGTCGAAGCGAATGTCGTGACGCCGCTGATCGTCGGGCACCGGCTGACGATCAGCCCGATCATGATCCTGATCTCGCTGAGCTTCTGGGGCTGGGTGTGGGGCACCACCGGCGCGCTGCTCGCGGTGCCGCTGCTGATCATCATCCAGACCGTTGTGAACGCCGCCGGCAAGCCCGACATCGCGGGTTTTCTGTTCGAACACGGCACCTTGGTGAGCGATCCTGTGGATAATCGGCCGCTGCGGCGAAAAAGTCGCGACCAATCCGGTTGACACCCCCGAAACCCGCGTCTAGTGCCCGCCTCCTCGCTTCGAGAGAGCGGGTGTAGCTCAGTTGGTTAGAGCGCCGGCCTGTCACGCCGGAGGTCGCGGGTTCGAGCCCCGTCACTCGCGCCAA